>CAYUBP010000078.1:0-6874 GCA_964443115.1 uncultured Dehalococcoidales bacterium
CACCCTATCCTACACTCTTTCCCTACACGACGCTCTTCCGATCTGCAGGCAGTCCCCAGGCAGACCCTGATTGAGTGCTTTCCCGGCGGGTTTAGCCGGAATTGATTATAGAAAGTCGCCACGCCGTAGACATCTACCGCCGGTATATCAAGGAACCTGGCAATCTCCATCATGGCTTCACGGGGCAGATAGCCAAGCCTGTCCTGCGCCTTCTGCAAAATAGGGATGAGGTTCCCCTTTATCCGGCTGAATCCCTTCAGGATTTGCCTGGTCTCAGCTTGGGCTGCCCGTTTTTCTGACGCCGGGCTGCTGGCGCATTTTCTCACGCTCTTCATGGTATCATGTATCCTGAAGGCAGAAGTGTTATCCCGTAAGCCATCTTTTGTGGAAATCTGGAGGTGCCAGGCAGCAGATACGAGTAAATGTTTACTATCCCCGGCTCACTGTTACGCAGGTTTTGCTTCATAAGACCCGAAGATAAAGTCCAGGTCTTTCTCAACAGCGGTGACCTTCTCCGTGGGGAAGAGTGACTCATCAATGTCAAGCATCACCTTGGTTTCACCGATAGCCATGCCGACAATATGGGCTTGGAGACATTTCGCCCCGTCCTGATTCTTGAATATCAGCGTCCCGCGAACGATATGCGCCGAAGAGTCACCGGGAAGAGAATACGTCTCCAGCTTGGATTGGTCAACAGTTGCCCCCTGCTTCTGAACGAAGTCCCTCACCTCGTCGTACAGTAGCTCCGGGTTTATATCCCTGTATGTCTTCCTGACCTGCATCCACAGCTCCCGGCGTTATAGGTAAAACATATAATGGCTCAGAGATATTGGTTTAAGAGCCTGTCCTACTATATTAAATCACTTACATCCTGCAGGCGTCAAGATAGGAGAATAATAGTTCTATTGCTGCCTGATAGTGGTTATGTTATACTTCTAGGTTAGTGTAGAGTTGAGAGGGGGGTAAATTTGCCAGAGACAAGTACTATTAAGCAGCTTTTGGAAGCCGGGGCGCACTTCGGGCACCAGACCAGCCGTTGGCATCCCCGGATGAAAAAATACATCTTCACCAAACGCAACGGTATACATATCATTGACCTGGAGCAGACGGCGGCGATGCTCGCCAGTGCTTGCGACTTTATCCGGCAGGTAGCTACCGATGGCGGTATTATCCTGTTTGTCGGTACCAAGAAACAGGCGCAGGAAGCAGTAGAGCAAGAGGCTAAACGCTGTGGTATGTATTATGTCAATCAGCGCTGGCTGGGAGGGACGCTGACCAATTTTGCCACCATTCAAGCCCGGATTGACCATCTGGTGCGGCTTGAAGACCAGCAGGCAAAGGGGGGCTTCAGGCGCCTGCCCAAGAAGGAAGCATTAAAGCTTGAGGAGGAGATTAGCCACCTCAATCAGCAGATGTCAGGCTTTAAAGAGATGACTAGTCTGCCGTCTGTCCTGTTTATTGTTGACCCGAGCAAGGAACGGATTGCCCTGGCTGAAGCCAGGCGTGTCGGGATTCCGGTGGTAGCAATGGTTGATACCAACTCCAATCCGGACGAAATTGACTATCCTGTCCCCGCTAACGATGATGCCATCCGGACAATAAAGCTGATTTGCGGCAAGATAGCGGATGCCATTATTGAAGGCAAAGCTGGCGGCGCTGTGGTTCCGGTGGAAACCGTAGAAACCGAGAGGCTGGGCGAGGAAGAATTGAAGATAATTGAAGGCGATGCGCCTCTTATCTTTACTCCGGATGACGAGTAAGGGGGAAAAGTTGGAAATCACAGTAGATATGGTGAAGAAGGTCAGGGAGCAGTCCGGCGCGGGCATAATGGCTTGCCGGAAAGCCCTTATTGAGACCGAGGGAGATATAGAAAGAGCGCTTGAGATTCTCGGGCAGCGAGGGCGAATCATAGCACAGAAGAAGGCGAGCCGTGTTGCCAGCCAGGGGGTAATTGATGCCTATCTCCACACCGGCGGGCGCATCGGGGCTATGGTAGAGCTAAACTGTGAGACTGATTTCGTGGCCCGTACTGAGGAATTCCGGGGACTGGCTCACCACCTGGCGATGCAGGTAGCTGCCATGAACCCGCGGGTTGTCTCAAGGGAAGATGCGCCAGAGGTGCCTGAGGATGAGATGGTATCCGCCTGTCTTCTCCTCCAGCCTGATATTAAAGACCCGAGTAAGACCATCGGGGATATTATCAATGAGGTAATTGCCAAGACGGGAGAGAATATCAAGGTACGCCGATTTGCCCGGTTTGAGCTTGGCGAGTAAGTGATGAATCCAAAATACAAACGGGTTCTGCTAAAGCTGAGTGGCGAGGCGCTGGGCGGCGAGAGTGAGTTTGGTATTGACGCCGGGGTGCTGGCGGCAGTGGCTGGTCAGATTAGACCCGTGGTAGATATGGGGGTGGGTATCGGCATCGTTGTTGGCGGCGGCAATATCTGGCGTGGGGCTGAGGCTGCCCGTAAGGGCATGGATAGGGTTACCGCTGACTACGCCGGCATGATAGCCACGATAATCAATGCCCTTGCCCTACAGGATGCCCTGGAGAGAGTGGGGATGGCAACCAGGGTGCAGTCAGCCATAGGTGTCCAGCAGGTAGCTGAGCCTTTCATTAGGCGCCGGGCGATCCGCCACCTGGAGAAAGGCAGGGTGGTTATCTTCGCCGGCGGTACTGGCAACCCGTATATGACTACCGATACTACGGCAGCCCTCCGCGCCATAGAGATTGAAGCTGAGGTCTTGCTAATGAGCAAGAATAATGTTGATGGCATCTACAGTGCTGACCCGCTTAAAGACCCTAAAGCCAGGAAGTTTGACCGGCTTACTTATCTCCAGGCATTGAACCTGAAGCTTGAGGTCATGGATGCTACCGCTCTGTCTCTATGCCTTGAGAATAAGCTGCCGATAGTCGTCTTTGACCTGCGGGCTCAAGGTAGTGTGGAGCGGGCAGTAGCCGGTGAATCTATTGGTACTACAGTATCGGGTGAAGAATAATATGGTTAGCGGCGTCTTGCATAATATTGAGCAGAAGATGAAGGCAGCAAACGAAGCCCTGAAGCGGGAGCTGGCGTCTATCCGTACCGGGCGGGCTACCCCTGCCCTGGTAGAGCATATCAGGGTGGAGTACGGGGGTGTTCCTCTTCCGCTGAACCAGATTGCCGCTACCTCGGCACCGGAAGCCAGGCTCCTGGTTATCCGTCCCTGGGATAGCAGCAGTATCCGCAGCATAGAAAAGGCTATTCTCAGCTCTGACCTGGGGCTGAACCCCGTTAGCGATGGCAGCATCATACGGCTCAATATCCCGCCGCTGACCGAGGAACGCCGGCAGGAGCTTATTAAGCTGGTGCGACGGCGGATTGAGGACAGGCGGGTAGTAATCCGTAACCTGAGGCGCGAGGCGATGGACGAACTGAGGGAGATGGAGAAGAATAAGGAGATATCCCAGGATGAGTATAAACGCACCCTGGAGCAGCTACAGAAGCTTACCGATAGCTTCATCGCCGTCGCCGAGCAGCTGGGTCAGGACAAAGAGAAAGAGCTTGCCGAGGTCTAGCCAACCGGACTTCTGGCAGGCAGTGCTTTTTCGCATAGCTTACTGATTCCAGTACCGCTGACCTTTAGCCATGAAAGAGATTAGCCATTTGCCCAGCCATGTCGCCATTATCATGGACGGTAATGGCAGGTGGGCGGAGCGGCGCGGGCTGCCCAGAATTGACGGCCACCAGGCGGGGGTAGATAATATCCACCGCGTGGTTGCCTGCCTCAACCGGCACCATATCAGGTATGTAACCCTCTACGGTTTCTCTACCGAGAACTGGAACCGGCCTGAAGATGAAGTGAATGCCCTGTTCCAGCTTCTTGAGGAAAGGATTGAGGCGGAGGCTGCCAGGCTTCACCAGCATGGTGTCAGGATTCGGCACTTGGGGCGGCTTGACCGGATTTCGCCAGTGTTAAGGCAACGAATAAGGAATGCCGTGAAGCTGACCCGGAATAATGACGGCATGACCCTGAGCATCGCCTTTGACTATGGTGGGAGGGATGATATTCTGGAGGCAGTACGCCGGCTAATCGCCGAAGGCATATCCTCTCAGGTAATAAACGAAGATTTGTTCAACAGTTATCTTTACACCGCCGGCTTGCCTGAGGTTGACCTGATAATCCGCACCGGAGGCGAGCTGCGCACCAGCAACTTCCTGCTCTGGCAGGCAGCCTACAGCGAGTACTACTTCACCAGAGTCCTCTGGCCCGACTTCGGTAGACGCCAAATTGAGCGGGCACTCCTCTCCTACAGCCAACGGCAGAGGCGCTTCGGTGGGCTTTGATGCTTAAGAAAAGGGTCGTAACGGCACTCTGCGGAATTCCGCTGCTGATTGCCGCCGTGTGGTTTGACCAGCCTGTCCCCTGGCTTACGGTGGCGGCAGCAATCTGGGGGCTACTGGCTGCCTGGGAATTCTACAGGATGGGTAATACCCGTCGGTCCCTCATCTACTTCGGACTGGTCTGGACTCTGCTGTTTATTCTCAGCCGCGACGGGCGGCTGCTGTCAATTCTTGAGCCTTATTTTGACCCTGGGCTGCTTACTCCCCTGCTGCTTACCTTGGCCGTGGTGCTGTCCCTGGTCTGGCTGCTAATAAGCCGCCACCGGGACGGACTATTTATTAGCTGGGCGTGGATGGTAGCCGGCATCCTGTATATAGGGTGGCTGCTGGGCTACCTTGTGGCGCTGCGGGGCTTGGATGACGGACGGGACTGGGTGCTCTTTGCCCTGTTCACTACCTTTGGCTCGGATACTGCCGCCTTCTTCGCCGGCAGAGCCATGGGAAGACACAGACTGGCGCCAAGTATCAGCCCGGGTAAGACCTGGGAGGGGACAATCGCCGGCGTTCTTGGTGCCATCGTGGTCAGCCTGCTCTTTATCCTGCCAACTCCGGCGCAGCTAAATATGGAATACTGGCAGGCAATAGTCCTGGGGCTTATCGTCAGCGTTTCCGGGCAGGCAGGCGACCTTGTGGAGTCCCTGCTCAAGCGGACTTCGGGGGTGAAGGACTCCGGTAGGCTTGTACCGGGGCACGGAGGTTTCCTTGACCGTGTAGATTCCATCATCTTTGCCAGCGTAGTGGTATACTATTATGTACTATGGGTAATCTAGCCATCCTCGGCTCAACCGGCTCTATCGGTGAGCAAGCACTTGAGGTCGTCCGCAGTCTGCCCGGCAGGTTCCGTATTATCGGGCTCGCTTGCGGGAAACGGGCTGACCTGCTGGCAAGACAAATCAAAGAGTTCCGTCCGAGGTTTGTCCATTCGGAGAGCCCGGCGGCTTCTTTACCAGGCGGTGACTATGAGCTTCTGTCAGCGGAGGAGATTGCCAGCCATCCCGATGTGGATACGGTTATTATTGCCATGTCAGGGAACTCCGGTCTGCTGCCGGTTATGGCGGCGGTAAAAACCGGCAAGCGGATTGCCCTTGCCAACAAGGAGTCACTGGTGATGGCAGGGGATATTATCATCAGCCGGGCAAAGATGACTGGCGCCCGTATTCTGCCGGTTGATAGCGAGCACAGCGCCATATGGCAATGCCTGGAAGGCGAGCTGCAGCGGGCAGCCCGGATTATACTGACTGCTTCCGGCGGTCCCTTTCACAAATATTCGCGGGAGCAACTGGAAAGAGTTACCCTGGAGCAGACCATGGAGCACCCGACATGGCAGATGGGGAGAAAGGTCACCGTTGACTCGGCAACCCTGATGAACAAGGGGCTGGAGGTGATTGAAGCCCGCTGGCTTTTCGGTATGCCCTTTGACAATATCTCGGTTATTATCCATCCCCAGAGCATTATTCACTCTATGGTTGAGTTCGCTGACGGCGCAGTCAAAGCCCAGCTAAGCTACCCCGATATGCGCCTGCCCATCCAGTATGCCCTCTGCTACCCCGAGCGGCTGGCAAATCCCGCTCTTCCCCGCCTGGACTGGAGCCGTACCATCCGGTTGACGTTTGAGCCGCCGGATTTTAATAGCTTTCCCTGTCTCAAGCTGGCGATTGAGGCGGGCAAAAGAGAGGGGACATATCCGGCAGTCCTGTGCGGGGCGGATGAAGCCGCGGTTGAGTTGTTTCTTTCCCGGCGCATCAAGTTTACTGACATTGCCCGCCTAGTGGAGCAGGTCGTGGAGCAGCATCAGGCTGCTACCAGCCCCACCGTAGAGGAGATTATGGCGGCTGAAGCACGGGCAAGAGAGAAGGTAAGGGACATAGTTAAATCATGGTAGCAGTAATAGTTATTGGACTGGTCGCCCTCTCAGTGCTGCTCATCAGCCATGAGCTGGGGCACTTCTTTACGGCAAAGGCGTTCAATATCAAGGTAGAGGAGTTCGGGCTGGGAATGCCGCCCCGTCTGTTCGGGATAAAGCGGGGCGAGACAATCTATTCAATAAATGCCATCCCGTTCGGTGGCTTTACACGGCTGGCGGGAGAAGAAGACCCCCGTGCGCCGCGCAGCCTTGCCGGTAAGGGTATCGGCGCCAGGCTGCTGGTGCTGGGAGCCGGCTCGCTGGTAAATATACTGCTAGCCCTTGCCCTGTTCTCAGTCATGTTCACAGTTCCTGCCGATTTCGTCACGGGGCGGGTAACGGTGACCGATGTGTCTCCCGGTTCGCCGGCATCGCTTGCCGGAATTCAAGACGGCGATGTTATCATCAGCGTAAATGGCAAGCCGGTGCAGACTATCGTTGAACTGCAGGACGCAATAGCTCCCAACCTGGGTACAGAGACAACCCTGGTTATTTCCAACGACACGGAGAGAGAGGTCAGGCTGGTACCCCGGTCAGACCCGCCCGAGGGAGAGGGGGCAATGGGCATCAAAGTTGAGCTTACAGA
>CAYUBP010000079.1:0-6815 GCA_964443115.1 uncultured Dehalococcoidales bacterium
CCGATCTCGTCCTCCAGCCACGGGCGAGACGCCCGTGCTACGAACACCACCGCACCCCGTTCGCATCCTCTGCCTCGTTCCCGAGCCCTCCCCCAAGGCTGAGGCATTGCCAGCGCGGCGACCAGCGCGGCCAGCGCGGCAGGACTTCGCGGTTGACGCCCGTCATTGGCCTCGCCCATACTCCCGACACTGACGCGGGCGGAGCCGCGGCGCGGGGAGGCAACGATGGGGTGGGCGCATCCGATTCGGGACTGGCGGCGACGACGGCTGGCGCGGTCGCCGTTTCCCGCGGATTGGGCGGCCTGGGTCGACCGCCGGGTGCCCATCGCCCGCGGGCTGGGGAAGCAGCTCATCACCTGGAACATAAAGTCTACCACCAAAGCCCAGGACGGGCTCTATGTCTATGACACCGTGCAGCGGCTCAATGACAGCCGTTTCGGCGACCGGGACATCTCCGACATCAAGCAGTACATCAAGCTGGGCAAGCTGGGCCAGGCCTTCGCTTCGCCGGAGCAGGTAGTGCTGCTCATTGACGAGGTAGACAAAGCCGATATTGAGTTCCCCAACGACCTCCTCAATGAACTGGACGAGATGAGCTTCCATATCCCCGAGACAAACGAGACGGTAAAAGCCATCCACCGCCCGATAACGGTAATTACCAGCAACGCCGAGAAGGAGCTACCCGATGCCTTCCTGCGGCGCTGCGTTTTTCACTATATTGAGTTCCCCACGCCGGAGCTTATGGGGGAAATCGTGAAGGTGCACTTTCCCGATATCAGGGAGAACCTCCTGCGCGAGGCGCTCAAGAGCTTCTATGCGCTCCGGGAGGTGGACGAGTTCCGGAAGAAGCCCTCCACCAGCGAGCTGATAGACTGGCTGCGCGCCCTCATTGCCGGCGGCATTCCCCATGAGAGCCTTTCTAAGGAGGTGCCCTTCGCCGGCGCCCTGCTCAAGAAAGAGTCTGACTACGACTTCTTCATCAACCGATACATGACCCGGTCTGGTGACACATATATCATCCGGCGGCGGTAGAGTTACTTTTCACTGTTGGCTGGGGGGATGTGTCATTGCGAGGAGCGCAGCGACGAAGCAATCTATCCACGCTGAGATTGCTTCGCTCCGCTCGCAATGACAGCCACGATTCGGGCGAAAGGCGTTAGAGATGTTTGTTGACTTTTTCTATACCCTGCGGAAGCGGAAGGTGCCGGTCTCCGTTACCGAGTGGATGACCCTGATGGAGGCTCTCTCCAAAGGCTGCATCAACAGCCTTGATGACTTCTATTTTCTCGCCCGGGCAATCCTGGTCAAGAGCGAAGCCTACTATGACCACTATGACGTCGCCTTCGCCGAGTATTTCCAGGGGATAGAGGCTCCGGCGGATATTACCCGGGAGATACTGGACTGGCTCCGAGACCCATACAACCGGCTTGAGCTTGGCGAAGAGGAGCTTGCCAGGCTCCAGAAGATGGACCTGGATGAGCTCATGAAGGAGTTTGAGAAGAGGCTCGCCGAGCAGACCGAGCAGCATGACGGCGGCGGTCACTGGATAGGGCGGGGCGGCACCTCCCCCTTCGGGCACTCCGGCTACCATCCTGCCGGCATCAGAATCGGCGGGGAGTCGTGGGGCAGGCATGCGGTGAAGATTGCCCAGGAGCGAAGGTTCAAGAACTACCGCAGCGACCTGACGCTGGACGTCCGCCAGATTAAAGTTGCCCTTAAAGGGCTGCGGCAGCTCAGCCTCATCGGCCCCCAGGATGAGCTTGACATAAAGAAGACTATTGATACCACTGCCAGGAACGCCGGCGATATTGAGCTGGTCTGGCGGCGGCGCCGGAAGAATGCGGTCAAAGTGCTGCTGCTGATGGATGTCGGCGGGTCAATGGAGCCATTTGCCCTGCTGTGCAGCCAGCTCTTTACGGCGGCACACTCCAGTTCCCACTTCAAGGACTTCCAGTACTACTACTTTCACAACTGCATCTACGATTACCTGTACCGGGACGTTGAGCGGCAGGATTCGGTAAGCACCGAATATCTGCTGCACACCCTTCCCGCGGACTACAAGGTGCTGCTGGTGGGGGATGCGAGGATGGGCCCCTGGGAGCTGACCGAGCGCTACGGCTCAATCAACTACTGGGAGCGCAACGAGGTGCCGGGCGTTATCTGGCTCAAGCGTATCGCCGAGCACTTCACCCACTGCGTCTGGCTGAACCCGGACGAGCCGCGCTTCTGGGCGCACCCCACCGTCCAGCTAATTGCCAAGCTCTTCCCAATGTACGGGCTTACCCTTGACGGGCTGGGGCAGGCGGTAAAGAAGGTCGTGGTCAAGCGGTAGGTTCAAAGTCCGCTATATTGAGCCTGAGCCTGTCCATGCCGTTCCAGCGGTCGGTCTCCACGCTGTAGACGATGTCAAGCCGGTTGGAGACCTCCTCCCGGTAGCATCCCAGCCCGAAGCCGACCGCGTTCCAAACGGTGCCCCCCTGCCTTAGCCTCAGCCTCAGGTGGTTGCCGCCGTTGCCCATCGTCCGGCAGCTAATGACCTCAACCCCGCGGCTCAGGAAGGTGGGCGGGGGATTACCCCGCCCGAAGGGTGCCAGGAGCTGCATTCCGGGGATGGCATCCCCGCCGAACTCGGGCAGGGTGACTTCGGCATCAATGTCCAGCGAAGGGCGCAGGTCAGCGCCTTCCAGCTCGGAGGCGGCGAGCGCGGAGAGCTGCTCCTGGAGGCGGGGCAGGTCTGCCGTGGGCAGGGTGAAGCCGGCTGCCTGGGAGTGCCCGCCGAAGTGGGTAAAGAGTTGGCGGCACCGGTTCAGGGCAAGGATGATATTGAACTCGGGGATGGAGCGGCAGCTGCCGGTGCTTACCTGTTCGCCGAGCCTGATAACAATTGCCGGGCGGTAGAACTCTTCAACCAGTCGGCTGGCGACCAGCCCGGCGATTCCCACGGGGAACTCCGGGTCGCTGGCGATTAGGAGGGGCGTAATCCCCTTCGCCATTACCTGCTCCCTGGCTCTGGCGGCTGCCGTCTCGGTAAGCCTCTGCCGCTCTGTGTTTTTCTCCTCCAGCCAGCAGGATAGCTCATGCGCCTCCTCGGGGGAGTCGGTCATCAGCAGGCGGTAGCTGGTCATGGCGTGGGCGAGCCTGCCGGCGGCGTTCAGCCGGGGAGCGATAATCCAGGAGATTGTCTCCGCATCAAGGTTGCCGGTCAGACCAGCGCCGGTAGTGATTGCCCTGACCCCTAGGCGGGGGCTGGCATTCATCAGCCTCAAGCCTTCCTTGACCAGGTAGCGGTTCTCCCCCAGCAGCGGCGCCATATCGGCAACTGTTCCCAGGGCAACTAAATCGAGCAGCTCGTCAGGCTCCGGTTTGCCCAGAGCCTGGAAAAGGGCTTGTAGCAGCTTGAAGGCGACTCCGGCGCCGGTAAGCTCGGTAAAATACGCCTGCTTAGCCAGCTTGGGGTCAACAGCGGCTACGGCGGGCGGTAGCGTGTCCAGCGGGGTATGGTGGTCGGTGATGACTATATCCAGCCCCTGCTGTCCTGCCCGCTTTACCTCCGGTATTGAGGTAATCCCGCAGTCAACGCTGATAACCAAGCTTACGCCCTGCCGCTGAAGGCTCTCCAGGGCGGTGGTGTTTATCCCGTAGCCCTCGGTCAGGCGGTGGGGAATATAGGGGACGACCTCGGCGCCCAGTGTCTCCAGCCCGCGCACGAGCAGGGCGGTGCCGGTGATGCCATCAACGTCAAAATCGCCGTAGACGGCAATCTTTTCCCCGGAAAGAAGGGCTTGGTAGACCCGGTTCACGGCGCTGGGCATACCGGGAAGCAGCCACGGGTCACTGGCAAGCCGCCGGTCGCCGCTGATGAATAGCTGGAGCTGTGAAGGCTCGGTGGCGCCGCGGTTATAGAGTAGCTGGGCGATTAGCCGGGGGAAACCTGATTCAGCCAGGTATGGGGCTGGAGTGGGGGGCAGCATATTCCACCGGCAGCGTCTCAAGCTCACGCCTCGGCGTATTTCCGGAATACCAGGACCGAGTTATGACCGCCGAAGCCGAAGGAGTTGGATAATACGGTGTTGACCTCCGCCCGGCGGGCGGTGTGAGGAACATAGTCCAGGTCGCAGTCGGGGTCGGGCTGGGTTAGGTTTATCGTGGGTGGGATGATGCCATTGCGGATGACCATGATGCTGATGGCTGCCTCAACGGCGCCGGCGCCCCCGATGAGGTGCCCCATCATTGACTTGGTGGAGCTTATCGGAATCTTATAGGCGTGGTCGCCGAACACCTTCTTTATCGCCATGGTCTCCACCTTGTCGTTTATCGGGGTGGAAGTACCGTGGGCGTTAATATAGTCAATCCCGGTGGGGGCGAGCCCCGCCCGCCTAATCGCCATCTGCATTGCCCGCGCGCCTCCCTCGCCGTCCTCACGGGGCTGGGTGATATGGAAGGCGTCGCCGGTAGCTGCGTAGCCCACCATTTCAGCCAGGATGTCTGCTCCGCGTGATAGGGCGGAGGCAAGGTCTTCCAGCACCAGTAGTGCCGCCCCTTCACCGATAACGAAGCCGTCACGCCCGGCGTCAAAGGGGCGGGACGCCAGTTGTGGCTCATCGTTCCGGGTGGAGATGGCTTTGCAGGCATTGAAGGCGGCGATGCCTAGAGGGTTGATTATAGCGTCGCTGCCGCCGGCTAGAATCACCTTGGCATTGCCGCGCTTGATAATCTCATAAGCGACCCCGATAGCGTCAGCGCCGCTGGAGCAGGCTGACGTGGTGCAGAGGTTGGGGCCCTTGGCTCCGAGCGCCATTGATACCTGGGCTGAGGCGGCGTTGCCCATCATCATCGGTGCCAGGAACGGGCTTACCCTGTCCGGGCCCTTTTCCAGCAGCACCTTGCTCTCTTCAAACAGGCTGGTCAGTCCGCCAATCCCACTCCCGACCAGGATGCCGATGTCCTCCTGGTTGTCGGGGTTAATCTTTATCCCGGAGTTTTCCAGCGCCTGCGCCGCCGCGGCTACGGCTAGCTGGGCGAAGCGGTCCATGCGGCGGGCGTCCTTGCGGTTAATGTAGGTGGTGGGGTCAAAGCCCTTGACCTCGCCGGCAAACTTGGTCTCCGCCTTCTCGGTATCAAACAGGGTAATATAGTCAATGCCGGACTTCCCGGCAATCAGGCTTTCCCAGGTCTCGGTTGCATTGAGCCCGACCGGGCACACCATGCCCATGCCGGTTACCACAACCCTGTTGCTAAGATTGTCTGTCACTTTAACTCCCTTTGGCTGTTCTCCCTCCGCAGTAATGGCATCTGCGGGGGAAAGCCTCTTTTCTACTCCGGCGCCCGTGACTGGCGCCAAGTTAGTTATATTTTTACCATAATTTCAAGCCATTCCGCAAGTTTAGCTTCGGATGCTTGCGTGTTTGACCGGTCAGGGGGCCGCCAGTATAATTCGGGTATAACTTGTGCGGGGGTTGCAGTGACGCAAGGACGGGTAGCGGTGGCCCTGGATACCCTGGGCTGCAAACTTAACCAGGCGGAGGCCGAGCTCCTGGCGGAGCAGTTCGCCGGTGCGGGGTGTCGGCTGGTGCCCGCGGCTTACGGGGCGGATATCTATGTCCTTAATACCTGCACGGTCACTCATATTGCTGACCGCAAATCCCGTCACCTGCTCAGGCTTGCCCGCCGCCGCAATCCCGGGGCGGTCATTGTTGCCACCGGCTGCTACGCCGAGCGGGCGCCGCACGAGATTGCCCGGCTTGCCGATATAGTCGTCGGCAACAAGGAGAAGCCGCAACTGGTGAAGCTGCTGGAGACATCGGGCAGGATAAGCCCGGCGCCTGCCCTGCCGGGTCCCGGTTTGAGGACTCGCAGCTTCGTCAGGGTGCAGGACGGCTGCAACAGCCGTTGCGCTTACTGTATTGTGCCCCTGGTACGTGGCGGCGACCTGAGTGTTCCTGCCGACCGGGTTGTCGCCGGGGTCAGGGAGAAGGTCAGCCGGGGCAATAAAGAGGTGGTGCTGACCGGCACCGAGATTGGCGGCTACTATCATGAGGGGGTAGACCTGAGCCGGCTGCTGGAGCGCCTCCTGGCTGAAGGCGGTGCTGACAGGCTGAGGCTGTCCTCGCTCCAGCCGCAGGAGGTCTCACCGGAGCTGGTCGGGCTGTGGCGTGACCGGAGGCTGTGCCGCCATTTCCACCTGTCTTTGCAGAGCGGCAGCGATAGCGTGCTGGAGCGGATGGGACGGCGCTACTCGGCGGGCGATTACCGGCGGGCGGTGTCGTTAATCCGTGAGGCGGTGCCAGAGGCGGCTATAACTACCGATGTCATCGTGGGCTTCCCCGGGGAGACCGGGCGGGAGTTTGCCGAGAGCTGTGATTTCTGCCGGGAGACGGGGTTCAGCCGGATTCATGTCTTTACCTACTCGCCCCGCCCCGGGACCCGTGCCGCCGCCATGCCTGACCGGGTAGAAGACGGTGTCAAGCGGGAGCGCAGCCAGAGGATGCTTGCCCTGGCGGAGGAGAGCGCCCGGGACTTTCAGAGGCAGTTCCTGGGTAAGACAGCTATGGTCTTATGGGAGAAGCAGTCCGGCGGCGTCTGGTCCGGTCTCACCGGTAACTACATAAAAGTCTATACTAGAAGTAGGAGCGAGCTGGCTAATAAACTGCTTCCGGTCAAGCTCGTGGAAGTCTACAGGGATGGGGTGTGGGGAGAGCTAGTCTGCTGGCACCACTGATGTCTATACCCAGCAGCGAATCTTATCAGTCCGTCTAGGGATTATGAGCTAGTTCAGATAGATTAGTGACACTTATAATAGTGTCATGCATATCATA
>CAYUBP010000080.1:0-5052 GCA_964443115.1 uncultured Dehalococcoidales bacterium
AATCTCAGCGTGAGCAGATTGCTCGTCGCTATGCTCCTCGCAATAACGCATTCCGCTGACCAAGAGCAAGTAGAATGGACTTTTTCGGTTTGACAGGGCGGCAAATAAATGATAATGTTAATATAGCGTGAAATAAACGCCATGCAAATTTTGAGACATACTGTGGTTCGTCCTAGAACAGCCACGCTGACCCTATATGGTGATTACGTCCTGAACAGGGGCGGCGAGATAGGCATTGGCAGCCTGGTCACACTGCTCAGCAACTTCGGCCTGTCGGAACAGGCTGTCCGGTCGGCAGTTTCAAGGATGTGCCGCTCCGGACTGCTGAAGGCAAAAACTGCCGACCGTAAGAGCTACTACTCGCTGACCAGCGAGGGACACAGCCTGCTGACCGAGAGAGCGCAGCGTATTTTCCAGCGCAAAGAGTCCCGGTGGGACGGCAACTGGAATATTGTTACCTACTCCATACCGGAATCCGTGCGTCAGGCAAGGGACAGGCTGCGCCTTGAGCTGGGCTGGATGGGCTACGGTGCTCTGGGCGAGGCGACCTGGATTTCACCCTACGACCTGACCAGAGAGGTGAGGAACCTGTCACGGAGGCTGAATATTGAGGAATACGTTCACATCTTCAGCGCCCGGTACCAGGGCGGCATTGACCCGAGGAAGATTGTCGCCCGCTGCTGGAACCTGGGCAGAATACACCAGATGTATGCCGATTTCCTGGCTGAGTACCGGCCGAAGCTGGAACAGCACCGGAGACGATTGCAGGCTGGTGAGACTATCGGGCAAAGCGAGTGTTTTGTAGAACGTTTCAACCTTATTTACGAGTACCGCAGGCTGCCCTTCTCTGACCCGGACCTGCCGCTTGAGCTGCTTCCCGAGAACTGGCTGCGGCCCCAGGCAGCGGCTCTGTTTGATGAATACCGCAGCTTGCTCACCGAGAAAGCCAATCAATACTTTGATTCAGTGTCCAGCGAATACCGCGGCGCAAGGAGAACTAAGGCAGGGGGAAACAAGGGTACCCACGCAAGGGCTAACAGAGGCAATAGTCTAACCTCAAGATTCCTTACTGGAACGGCAGCAAGAGTGAGCGCCGGCAGGAGTAGATAGAGCGCCGTGCTCTTAACCAGAAGGGCTATCTAGAGACGGGGTTACCTAAGGGGGCAAAAATTGAGATACGCAGAGACAGGATTCAATTTAGAAATTGACCTTTCCCGGGGAAACATTGAGAGGGTAGCAACCGACCCGAAACTAACCGAGCTTCACCTTGGGGGGCTGGCTACCAACACCAGGATATTATGGGATAGGGTTCCCCCGGAAACCGAGCCGTTTTCTCCCGATAACCTGCTGGTATTCGGCGCCGGTCTTCTGGCCGGCACGCCCGCTCCCGGCGCTAACCGCACTATTATCTCCACCATTTCTCCCCAGACGCTGCTAATGGGATACTCAATAATGGGGGGGTTTTTTGCACCGGAGCTGAAGTATGCCGGATATGACAAGGTCATCTTCCGCGGCAAGTCACTTGACCTGGTCTACCTCTGGATAAACGACGACAAAGTAGAGATACGCGATGCCTCCCATCTGCGGGGTAAAGGCGCTATTGAGACCGCAGAGCTTATCAAACAGGAGCTAGATGAGCCGTACGCCCAGGTAGCGGCTATCGGTATGGCCGGCGAAAACAGGGTATATATGGCCTCCATAGAGCAGGGCAGGTCCAGCGCCAGCCGTCTAGGGGTAGGCGCCGTTATGGGAGACAAGGGGGTAAAGGCGATAGCCGTCCGTGGAACAAAGGATATCAATGTCGCCCGGCCGGATGAATACATAGAGCTCTGCAACCAGGTGCTGCAATATATAAAAGTCCGGGAAGAACATCCGGTCCCCGGGGTAATGCCCATTCTGGCCGGGCTCGGGTCGCCGCAGGAAATGAAGCTCTTTGATGAGAAATGGCACACCACCAGCTTCATGTGGGGAAATGCCCGCACCCGGAAAAGAGATTTCTGGACCGAGGAAGTGGAGAAGAAGTGGCGGGAGACACAGGAAAATGTGCGGAAGCGGCTAATAAGCTGCTACAACTGCCCCATGAGATGCGGGGGAATAATTGCCGTCCCGGGAATTTCCACCTACATGATGAAATGCTACTCTAAACTTACTTATACCATGGCAGCCTACTCAGACCTGGACTTCGGCTTTAGAATCGCCCAACGGGCCACCGATTACGGAGTGGACGGGTTCTCAACCCCGCAGGTCATGGCTTTCGCCCTTGAGCTTTATGAAGCCGGTATCCTGACCGACAAAGACCTGCCCGGAATGCCGGCTGACACCGAGGGGAGATTCTTCTGGCTGCTGGACAGGATTGTCCGGCGGGAAGGGATAGGGGATGTTCTGGCTGACGGCACCTACTGGGCAGCCCGGAAGATTGGCAAGGGGGCGGATTTTTACGCTCATAACAACATCAAGAAACATGAGCAGCTGCCCCTCAAGCTCGGAATGCTCAATCCCATCTATTTTCTAATGTATTCCACCGGCGAGAAGATAAACATTACCCAGATTGAAGGGCAGTTCCCGCAGGAGCCTTTCCCCACGATGGAGGAGAGGGAAGCGTTTGCAAAGGACTGGATCCAGGTCCCTGACGAGAAGTTCAAGCAATACCTCCTGGACTGGGAACCCCGGGGAGAACACTCAAATCCATATTACCCGACGGTTGAAATGTCCTGTGAAATTGTGGACTGGATGGAGATTATGCACTACATTGATGACGCCCTCGGCATATGCGCCGGCCTGTCGTCATTTCCCTTAAAGCCCCCCTATCATATACACAATTACCCGGCGATTATCTCGGCAGCGACCGGAATGGATTTAGATGAAGCCGGGCTGAAGAAGATAATCAGGAGGAACCGGACCTTACTGAGAGCCTTTAACGCAAGACTAGGCTTGAGTAGAGCCGATGAGAAACCGCCGGAAGACCACTGGAAGAAGAGGTTCCCTGAGCTCGAAGAACGGCTCCTAGATGCGTATTACAAGTTCAAGGGGTGGAATAAAGACGGCATTCCTACGAAAGAGACCTTGAATGACCTGGGGCTTGGTTACGTTGCCGAAGACCTGAAACAGAGAGGGATAATCAAAGATGAGTAAGACCACGAAGAAAGTCACGGTAATCAAGATAGATGCGGATAAATGCACCGGCTGCCGGGCATGCGAGGTAATCTGCTCCGCCTTTCACGCCACGCCAAAATACAGCAGCAATAATCCGGCAAGGTCTCGCATCCGCGTGATTCGTGACCCGCTGAGGGACATATATATCCCCGTATACGCGGGTGATTATACTCCAGCCGAATGCGCCGGCAGAGACATTTATACGATTGACGGGAAGCAGTACAGCGAGTGCGCCTTCTGCCGGGCATCATGCCCGTCCCGGGGCATTTTCAAAGAGCCCGATTCCAGTCTCCCCCTGAAATGCGACATGTGCGAAGACGACCCCCCGCAGAAAGAGCCTCTCTGTGTTCAATGGTGCATTACCGATGCCCTGACCTACGAAGAAAGGGAAGAGGAAGCGGAAGAAGAAGTGAAGCCGGAGGAGGTTGAGATAGGAGTAGGGGCACTGGTAGACAAATACGGGATGGAGAAGATAGTAGATACCGTTGCCCGCATGTCAAAGAAGGGCTAGAACATTAAAGCGAAAGAAGAGGGAAAAAGACTGTGGAGATTGTAGCGCCCTTCAAAGAGGCAATAGACGCCATAAAAGAGGCTGGCGGGGAAGCCTATAAATACTGCTATCAATGCGGAATGTGTGACACTGTTTGCCCGTGGAACAGGGTCATAAAATTCAGCATGCGCAACATAGTCCGGCAGGCGGCGTTCGGTCTGCCTGAGCTGGAAGGCGAGGATATGTGGCGCTGTACCACCTGCGGCTCGTGTCCCCAGCGGTGCCCCCGGGGAGTAGGAACCATAGACGTCAGCCTGTCTTTCCGCAGGATTGCCGCGGAAGCTGGGATTTCCCCAGCCCCAATCAGCCCCGTAAGCGCCAGCCTCGGCGCCGAGGGCAACCCCCTGCGCGAGCAGCGGGAAAAGAGGGCAGACTGGGCACAGAGCCTATCGGTAAAAACGTTCACCGAGGGAACGGAGTTTTTATATTTCCCAGGCTGCTACCTCAGCTATGACTCAAGACTAAAAAAAGTGGCTGCCGCCACGGTCAACATCCTTAACAGGGCCGGGGTAGATTTCGGGATACTCGGCTCCAGGGAAAACTGCTGCGGGGAAAGCATCCGCAAGACGGGCAATGAAGATTTATTCAAACGCCTCGCCAGGGAAAACATCAAGGCTTTTATTGGCAGCGGGGTAAAGAAAATCATTGTCTCCTCGCCCCACTGCTACCACACCTTCAAAAACGAGTACTCCCAGTTCAAGGTCAACTTTGAGGTGGTACATATCTCCCAGCTTTTATTCAAGCTTATTAAAGAGGGGAGGCTAAAGCTAACCGGGAAGTACAGGAGGAAGGTTGCCTATCACGACCCGTGCTACCTGGGACGGCATAACGGCGTATACGACGAGCCCCGGGAAGCCCTGAAGAAGGTACCCGGCTTAAAGCTGCTTGAGATGGCTGATTCCCGGGAAAACAGCCTGTGCTGCGGAGGCGGCGGCGGCAGAATCTGGATGGAGACCAAAAAGGGCGAAAGGTTCTCCGACCTCAGGCTGGAGCAGGCTGCCGGAGCCGGGGCTGAGGTGCTGGCTACCGCCTGCCCCTATTGCATAACCATGTTTGAAGACAGCAGGTTGACCATGGGAGATAGCGAAGCCCCGGAGGTCAAGGACATCACGGAAATCATCCAGGAAGCAATTTAGGCTGAAGAGACCCGGTAAGGATGAGATAAGTGGAAAAAGAACAGATTGAACAGCTTTGCAACGCTCTTGCGGGCAGTAACTTCGGAGACGTAATGGTCGTCGGCGGGGGCATCAGCGGCATTCAAGCCTCCCTTGACCTTGCCACCGCCGGCTTCAGGGTCTACCTGGTAGAGAAGGCACCCGCCATCGGCGGACGCATGGCTCAACTTGACA
>CAYUBP010000080.1:5062-6762 GCA_964443115.1 uncultured Dehalococcoidales bacterium
AAGACCTTCCCCACCAACGACTGCTCCATGTGAATACTCTCACCCAAACTGGTCGAGGTCGGCCGGCAAACCAACATAGAGGTCCTGACCTATACCGAGGTTGATAGTATAGATGGGGAAGCGGGGAACTTCAGGGTAACCCTGACCAAGAAGCCCAGGTACATCATAGAGGACAGGTGCACGGGCTGTACTACCTGCATGGAATACTGCCCGGCAAAGTACCCTGACCAGTTCAACCAGGAAATATCAAAGAACAAAGCCGTCCATATATACTTCGCCCAGGCAATCCCCCTTATCGCTTATATTGATGAGAGCTGCCTCTACCTTAAAGAGAAGAAGTGCGATATTTGCCAGGCAGTCTGCAAGAATAACGCCATAGACTTCAACCAGACGGCGGAGAGGATAGAGGTAAAAGTAGGGGCGGTACTCCTGGCTCCCGGCTTTGAGCCGTTTGACCCTAAAGTAAGGGAGGAATACGGCTACGGGAAGATGCAGAACGTGGTGACCAGCATGGACTACGAACGGCTGCTATGCGCCACGGGCCCCTACGAAGGCGAGATACTGCGCGCCTCCGATAAGAAGCATCCCCATAAGATAGCCTGGGTCCAGTGCGTCGGCTCCCGGCAGGTCATACCGGGCGGCAACAGCTACTGCTCCGCCGTATGCTGCACCTACACCCAGAAACAGGTGATTCTGACCAAAGACCATGACGCCGAGGCGGAGTGCACGATATTCCATAACGACATCCGCTCCTACGGGAAGGATTTTGAGCGGTTCTACGAGAGGGCAGAGAAGCTCCCCGGGGTCAGATTTATAAGAAGCTACGTATCAATAGGGAAGGAGAACCCGAAGACCAGGAGTGTATCCATACGGTACTCCACACCCGATGACGGGGTAAAAGAGGAAGAGTTTGACATGGTGGTGCTCTCCATCGGGCTGAACCCTCCCGCCGGATTTAAGGACATGGCAGACAAGTTCGGCATTGAGCTGGACTCCCACGGGTTCTGCAAGACCAACCTGGTCAACCCCATGGAGACCTCCCGCCCGGGAATCTTTGTGAGCGGCGCCTTCCAGGGCCCCATAGACATCCCGGAGTCGGTCTTTACCGCCAGCGGCGCCGGCTCCCAGTGCGGTGAGCTCCTTGACCACCGGCGGGGGAAGCTGACCAGAGAAAGAGTATACCCCCCGGAAAATGATGTCTCCCAACAGGAGCCCAGGATAGGGGTCTTTGTGTGTCACTGCGGAGCTAACATCGGCAGGATAGTAGACGTGCCTTCCACGGTTGAATATGCCTTAACGCTGCCCAATGTCGTCTATGCCCAGGAACAGCTTTTCTCATGCGCCACCAACTGCGCCAAAGAAATAACGGACATGATAAAAGAAAAAGGGCTTAACCGGGTGGTCGTCGCCGCCTGCTCCCCCAGGACACTTGAGCCGCTATTCCGGGACACCCTCCGGGAGGCGGGGCTTAACCAGTACTACTTTGAGATGGCTAATATCAGGGAGCACGACTCCTGGGTACACTCCAAGGAAAAAGAGGACGCCACAGATAAGGCAAAGGATATAATCCGGATGTCGGTGGCGCGCGCCTGCCATCTGAAGCCGTTACAGGAGTTCCAGCTCCCCGTCAACAAGACGGCGCTGGTGGTCGGCGGGGGCATCGCCGGCATGACCTGCGCCCTCTCCATAGCCGAGCAGGG
>CAYUBP010000081.1:0-6733 GCA_964443115.1 uncultured Dehalococcoidales bacterium
TCTGCCGTTGATGATGTTGTCATTCAGCGGCCGGTATGAAGCCCGGAACAGGCCGCCCAGCAGGTAGTTAATGGTCTCGTGGCTAAACCCGGCAATCAGCTCATGCCGCTCGTCGGGGATGCGGATATTGCTGCCCCTTCTGGGGAAGTTCTCAATGGCTGCCCTGACTACCTCCCTGGCGGATTCCAGGGCATGGTGCTCGTTGAACTCAATATGCGTTGCGCCCTTTATCTTGGCTTTGGGTGAGGTGGTGATTATCTTGGTGTGGTAGCACTGGGCAATGTCCGGCAGGGACTCCATAATGCACTGGACATCCACTACCATTGCATCCACCGCACCGGTCACCAGAGCCAGCTCCTGCTGCAGGAAGTTACCCGCCAGGGGTACGCCGTGACGCATCAGTATCTCGTTGGCGGTGCAGCAGATGCCCGCCAGGTTTATCCCCTTGGCTCCCTTGGACTTGGCAAGCTTTATCATCTCCGGGTCCAGGGATGCCGCCACAATCATCTCCGAGAGCAGCGGCTCATGACCGTGGATGATGAGGTTTACCTCGTCCGCCTTGAGCACTCCCAGGTTGACCTGGCTGAGAACGGGAGCCGGCGTGCCGAAGAGAACGTCCTGGAGCTCGGTGGCAATCATGCTGCCGCCCCAGCCGTCGGCTAAGGCGGCTCTCACCCCCTGCTTGAGCAGGTTGCGGTAGTCCTGGTCAACCCCCATGTGGGTACGGTGCATTATCTCTACAATCTCTCTATCTATTCCACGAGGGGCGACACCCTGCTTCCGCCATAGCTCCTGGCGCTTCAGGGGCGCCCGCTTCAGGAACAAAATCTCGCCTTCCTGCCGCCCGAATTCGGCCAGGGCTTTTTCGCCGATGTCAACGGCTATTTCCTCGTTGCTGCGGTCGCCAATCTCAATGCCCCATTCCAGTGCCAGCGCCAGCAGCTTCTGCTCGTCTCTAATCTTGTAGCCGGCTGCCTCTCCCTTTGCCGCTGCTATGAACAGCTCGGCTACCGCCCGCCCGTGGTCTGAGTGAGCGGCGGCGCCGCCGGCTATCATCCGGATGAAGTTACGGGCGGCAATGGTCTCGCTGGTAGCCCCGCATATGCCCCGTCTCTTCTTTTTCTCCTCCGGCGTCTCCTCTTTGCCTTTAGCCAGGGGTACCCGGCAGGGTCCCATGCCGCAGTTACGGCAGCAACTGCCCACGGAGCCGATGGGGCAGGGCTTTACCTGCTCCGCCCGGTCAAAAGCAAGGTTGACCTGGTCAGCGCAGGCTTTGTCTATCAGCTCAAGACTCGCTGCATCCACGCTCTTCTTTTTCTCTTCTTCTACCATCTTGTCCTCCTCTTCCTGGACTATTTGGAAGCCGTAAGCTCGGAAATCATCTCCCGGATTAGCTTGATTGACTCCGGGTGTCTCATAACTATCACGTCAGCCCCTGCCAGCAGCAGGCACATGGCGGACATGGCTTCCAGCAGGATACCACGCTTCTTAGCGTCTCCGAAGCGCGGGTCGTTTGCCATTTTTGCCTCTTTGGTCTTCCACGCCTCTTTGCCCAGGTTGCAGATAAGTGGGGTCTGTAGCTTCTCGTCCTGCTGGGTCAGCGCCGCCATCCGGTCCCTCTCCATTACCGAGTAGCAGTACTCAATGCCGTAGCCAATGCCGCTGACAGTGGGGTCCATTATCAGCAAGTCATCGGGGACGCCCAGGTTGCCCAGCAGGATATTGAGCTGCTTTGCCAGGTTAATATCTATCGGCGTTGAGGCTGCCACCGTGTGGTGATAGCCGATAGCCGCCGCCCCGATTTTCTTGTGGTCGCCCTCCTCAACGGGCCCTATCACCAGGTTCTTCCCCTGGCAGACCTCGCAGACTTTCCGGAGGACATCGGTATCCTTGTCGTGCTTGGCAGTCCCCCAGACAATCAGGGGGACATCAATGGCATCGGCTACTTTCTTCACCACTGCCGCCGCCTCGTCCGCTCCCCGGTCAAGCCCGTTGGGGTCGGTGCTTACCAGCTGCAGGCATATCATCTCTGCCCCGTAATCGTCAATGCACTTCTTTGCCCAGGCGACCGGGTCGTCGGTCACGCCGGCAAAGGGTTCCAGGGCCGCCTCCGCCCATTCCTGGGGCGGGCAGTCAAAGACCTCCATCGCTATCCGGGGGAGGTTGGGCATCTCGCCCTCAAAGAGGTAGAACGGGTAGCAGGTCTCCCCGCCCACCGTTATCGCTTTATCCCCCTTGCCCAGCTTTACCTGCCGGATTTTGCCGCTGTATGCCGTCTTCGGTATCTCAAACATTTCCCCTCCTTACCTAAGCAGGGTTCTTTCTCTTTTCACTACCGTACCACTCTTTTCCGTACCAGTACCGCTCGCCATTTTGCAGGTACTTGAGCTTTTCCTCCCTGCTCCCCAGCTTCTGCCGCCACATCCCGACCTCTTCACCCTGCGGTTTGCCCTTCTCGTAGGTGGCTCCCAGCACCTCCACCTCCTGCCTGCCCGGGGCGCTCTTCTTCTCAACCTTGTAATCCATGACTAAGCCTCCCTTCTAGGTCAAGCCGGCAGCCACTTTAGCCGCCCTTACCGTGTTCATCATCAGCATGGTAATCGTCATCGGGCCCACGCCGCCCGGCACCGGCGTGATAGCTTTAGCTTTCTCCTTGACCGTCTCAAAGTCAACGTCGCCAGCAAGGATTCTCTTGCCGTCAGCCGTCTTACCGATTTCGTTGACGCCGACATCAATAACCACCACGCCTTCTTTGACCATGTCGGCGGTGATTGCCTTCGGTTTGCCAGCAGCCACAATCAGTATATCCGCCCGCCGGGTGTGAAAGGAGATGTCCCTGGTGCCGGTGTGGCAGATAGTGACCGTGGCGTTAGCCCCCGGTTTTTTCTGGAGCAGGATATTGGCGATGGGCTTGCCGACGATGTTGCTCCTGCCGACGACGACAACCTCCGCCCCGTCTATCTTCGTCCCGGTGCGGATGAGGAGCTGCTGGATGCCGGCGGGGGTGCAGGGGAGGTAGTCCGGCTCGCCAATCATCAGCTTGCCCACGTTCACCGGGTGGAAGCCATCAACGTCCTTCCTGGGGTCTATGGCGTAGAGCACCTGCTCTTCGTTCAGGTGCTTGGGCAGGGGGAGCTGGACGAGGATGCCGCTGATTTTAGGGTCTTTGTTGAGCTTCTCTACCAGGGCAATAAGCTCCTGCTGGGCGGTCTTCTCCGGCAGGTCATATCTCTCCGAGTAGATACCCAGTTCTTTGGATGTCTTCTCTTTCTGCCCGACATAGACCTGCGACGCCGGGTCGGCACCGACTAGGACGGTTACCAGACCGGGCACGACATTGTGTTTCGCCTTGAGCTCGGCTATTTCCTTTCTCAGCTCTTCGCGAATCTGCGCCGCAATCTCGGCGCCCTTGATAAGTTGTGCTGTCATCTTTTATCCCCCTTTCGTCTGGACTTTATCGGACTCCAGCAGCTTCGCCATCAGGTCACCAACTGCCCTCACCGCCCTGGAGTTATCCGGCAGGTCTAGCAGCGGCTTGAGGCTGATGTCGTACTCATATACCTGTTCGTCCCGGGGGATGATGGCCGCCGGCTGAATCCCCAGCTTTGATAGCTCCCCGGCGACCATGGGTATGGGCTCGTCCGGGACGAGGTTAATCACTACCAGTTGTTTCTTTACCACCAGCCCCAGCTCAGAGACCAGGTCTCTGATGCGGGCGATAGTCCGGACGCCTTTCACCGAGTGGTCGGAGACCAGGAGCAGGGCGTCAACGTTCTCGGTGGTGCGGCGGGAGAGGTGCTCCATGCCCGCCTCGTTGTCCATGACCACGTAGCTGTAGTTTTGCGATAGGCGGTCAGTAAATTTTCTCAGGACGGCATTGGGGTAGCAGTAGCAGTCGGGTCCCTCCCCCCGCCCCATGGTTATCAGGTCAATACCGGTGCTCTCAACGATATTTTCGTTCAGTCTGTACTCCAGGTACGCCTCCTTGGTCATCCCCGGGGGTATCTTTATCTTCTCCTTGTTAAAAGAGGCGATTATGGAGCCGATGGTCTGCCGCACACCCAGTCCCAGGCTGTCCCCCAGGTTGGCGTTGGGGTCGGCGTCCACCGCCAGGATTGTCCCGTTGCCGTTCTTCTTCAGGTAGCGGATGATGAGAGCGGCGATAGATGTTTTACCGGTGCCGCCTTTTCCCGCAACCGCAATATTAAAGCTCATTGACCCTATCCCCTTAATCCCCTTCCCCTTATCAAGGGGAAGGGGAAGATTTCTTTAGAGGGGCTTTGCCCCTCTAACACACCCCTGTATTTTCTGTGTGACACCACGTTTATTCTTAAGAAGGACTCCGTTCCTCTAACACGTCCCTGTATGTTTCTTGTCCGTCCGCTCCCCTGACTGCTCGGGAGAAGACTTCAGAGATGGGGAAACCATCTCTTATGGTTTACTAGTCCACCTCGTGAAGGCCTTTTACCTTTCCGGTCTTGATGTCAACATCAACCTTCCTGAAGGCTGGGTCAGAGCCGGTGCCCGGCATCAGGCTGATGGTTCCCGCCATCGGGCAGAGGAACTTGGCTCCGGAATAGATTAATATATCACGGATGGGCAGCGTCCAGCCCTTGGGCACGCCCTTAAGAGTCGGCTCATGGGTCAGAGACAGGTGGGTCTTGACCATCATTGTAGCATATTCGTCGTACTTGGGGTCAGCCTCAAAAGCCTTGGCTTTGGTTTCTGCCTCCGGGCTCCAGGATACGCCGTCGGCGCCGTAGACCACCTTGGCTATCCTGTCCACCCGCTGCCTCAGCTTCATCTCCATCGGATAGAGGAAGCGGAAGTCGTTCTTCTCCTTGCAGGCTTCCTTGACGGCGTCTGCCAGTTCCAGAGCGCCGTCGCCGCCATTGGAGAAGTGGGTTGACGTGGCGCAGCGGGCTCCGGCTGCCTCGGCTGCCCGGCGCACTATCGCCACCTCCTCGGCGGTATCGGTGGGGAAGCTGTTGACGCAAACCACGGGGTTGATGCCGGCTGCCCGGATGATATTGATGTGGTGCACCAGGTTCTCACAGCCCCTCTCCACCAGCTCCGGGGCGGCTTTCTTATAAGCATCAGGTAACGCCACGCCGGCAACTACCTTGGGGCCGCCGCCGTGCATCTTCAGCGAACGGACGGTGGCGACAAGCACTGATACGTTGGGCTTGAGCCCGCTGTAGCGGCACTTGACGTTCCAGAACTTCTCAAAACCAATATCGGAGGCAAAGCCGCTCTCGGTGACGTGGTAGTCAAACATCTTTAAGCCGAGGCGGTCGGCGATGATGGATGACTGCCCGACGGCAATATTGGCAAAGGGCCCGGCGTGCACCATGCAGGGCTGGTACTCCGCCGTGCAGCAGAGGGTGGGGTTGATGGTGTTGCGCATCCATGCCGTCATGGCGCCGGCTACCTCAAGGTCAGCGGTCGTAACGGGGTTGCCCTTCTTGTCAAAGGCAACCGTAATGTTGTTCATCCTTTCCCGCAGGTCAGCCAGGTCACGGACGATGGACAGCATTGCCATCAGTTCCGAGCTGACGGCAATACCGAACTTGGACTGCATGAGGTAGCCATCCATTCGGTTGCCGAGACCGATGACAATGTTCCGCAGGCTCTGGGCGCAGAAGTCCATAATCCAGCCCATTTCCACCCGGGTGGGGTCAATATCCAGGCGGCGCATCCGGCTGAGCCTTGCCAGCTGGGCGTCATCATAGTTTCGCTCGTGCTGCATGCGGGCGGTAAGGGCTACCATCGCCAGGTTATGGGCGTTCATGATGTCATTGATATCGCCGGTCAGACCCATGGAGAACTCGGTGTGAGGGATGAGTATGGCGTTGCCGCCGCCGGCGGCGGTGCCCTTGACGTTCATGGTGGGCCCGCCGGAAGGCTGGCGGATACAGCCGCCAACGCTTTCCCCCTGTTTGCCCAGCCCCTCCATAAGACCCATCGTGGTCGTTGTCTTGCCCTCGCCCAGCGGGGTGGGGGTGACCGCGGTCACCTCAATGTACTTGCCGTCCGGCTTGTTCTGCAGCCGCTCCATTATCTTAAGGAAATCAAGCTTGGCTACCTTCCCATAGGCAAGCACCTCGTCTTTCTTGAGACCCAGCTTCTCCCGCCACTCGTCGGGGGTGGGCATGGTCTCTTCTGCCGCTTCGGCAATCTGCCAGTCTGCCATCTTGGAAACGTCGTAAGCCACAGGAACCTCCTTAATCTTATTTATGGACTTTCATCCATTAAATCCCATAGGGCATCCCCGGCTCTCCGCACCACCGACCCACTGGGAACCAGTCTCTGACCCTTCGCCTGCGTTTCAGGCAGATGATAGCAGAGCCTGGTAGATATTCTTTACCTCATTGATAATCGGCAGGCTTGCGCCAAGCACGGGGTGGCCCTTAAGGTCAGCGTCAACCAGTGCCTGGTCGTAGGGTATGAAGCCAAGGAAGTTGAAGCCGGGTAGGCTGGAGAGTAGGAACTCCCTGTCCTGGTGGCTGCGAATCTTGTTGCCGACGACGGTAATGTTCTCCAGTCCGATGTCCCGTGCCAGTTCCTGAATCCTGTAGGCTGTCTCCACGGAGCGCCTGCCTGGTTCAACCACGATAATCAGCTTGTCAACCGCCTTAGCAGTCGCCCGTCCCAGGTGCTCTATCCCTGCCTCCATGTCCAGTATCACTACCTCGTCCCGCCCGACAAGAAGGTGGCTGACCAGCGCCTGCAG
>CAYUBP010000082.1:0-6728 GCA_964443115.1 uncultured Dehalococcoidales bacterium
ACCTCTTTACCCTCAGCTAAATCCAGCTCTTCAAAAATATAATGCGGCATCTCCGCCAGCAGGCTGTTCTTGCCTACCTCTACCTTAACCCTGACCGCATCATGTGTAGCCTTGATGCTCATGATGGTACCCCTGAACCGGTTCACCTCCGGTCCCGGTGGCTTGGTATCTGAAATATATATATCGCGGGGGAGGAGAGCGATTCTCTGTATTGAATTACCATCGTGGGGAACGATAATAGGCAGCCCCCCGCAACCGACTTCCATGACCCCATGCCCCATGCTTCGGCAGTAGTCACACTCCAGGATATTAGGTGCTCCAATGAAATCGGAGACCCTCCCGTTCCCGGGATAGAAAAATACCTCTTCCGGCTTGCCCACCTGCTCCACGCAGCCGTCCAGGATAACAGCTATCCTGTCCGCCATCTCACCGGCTTCCTGAAGATTATGGGTCACGTACAGGGTGGTAATCCCCAGCCTTCTCTGGACTTGCTTCAACTCTGTTCGCAGATATTTGGCGGTCTGGGCATCCAGGCTGGACAGCGGCTCATCCAGAAGCAACACCTCAGGCGATACGGCGAGGGCCCGGGCTAAGGCGACGCGCTGTTTCTCACCACCGCTCAGGTGTTTGGGATAGCGCGACGCCAGGTGGCTTATCTTCATCATCCGGAGCAGTTCGTCTACCCTGGCTGCTATCTGCTCCGGCGCTTGCTTTTTACTTTGCAAGCCATAGGCTATGTTAGCGGCGACATCAAGATGCGGAAAGAGAACCAGGTCCTGGAACAGGTAACTAACCTGTCTCCTGCTGGCGGGAATATTATCCACTGCAACACCCTCAAACAGCACCGAGCCGCTATAGTCGGTTAACCCGGCGATAATATTGAGCAGTGTGGTCTTCCCGCCGCCGTTTGGTCCCAGCAAAATCAGGAATTCCCTGTCCGAGACCTTCAGGTGCACATCGCGGCAGATATACTTGCTTATATTTTTAAGCTCTATTGTCGGCATATCACTTCCATTTACTGGTAATTTTCGCCTCTATGTAGCCGAACAGCTTTTCAAAGGAGAGGCACATCAATGATAAGACTATCAGACAGACGATAATGATGTCTATACGAATAAGGCTCTCCGCCTTCATCATCAGGGCACCGATGCCGGTAGGGATGGCTACCATCTCGGCGGCAATTATCACCCGCCATGCCATCCCCGCCTCCAGCCTCAATCCGGTGAAGATGTTCGGCAGCGCCAGGGGCATGACCACAGTGGCCAGGATACGAATATCTGACGCTCCCAGCGTCCGTGCCACCCGGACATAGTCTCTATCCACGTTTTTAATGCCGGTGACGGTATTATAAAGGATGGGGAAGAAGGAGCAGATGAAAATTATGGCAATGGGCAGCATCTCGTTTATCCCTATCCACAGCATCAGCAGGGGCAGCCAGCCCAGGGCAGGAATCGGGTAGAGCAGGCTGATTATGGGATGTAACGCCCTGCCGATAGTGTCCCGCCAGCCCATTATGATTCCCACGGCTATTCCCGCCACAGAGCCGGCACAGAAGCCAATTATAACCCGGGTAAGGCTGCTCAGGAAGTTCTCCACCAGCACCCCGCTGACAGTCAGGGAGTAGAACTCCGCTACCACCGTGGAGAACGGGGGAAAATAGAACCGGCCGGGGGCCAGATTCAGCCGGGCGACCACTTCCCATATAGCCAGGAATATGGCTACAGGCAATATCCCCCATGCCCACTTAATCGGTCTCAGCTCTTTCATCATTTCCCCTGTTACTTACTTAATGAAACGCAAGTCCAGAATGTCCTCAGCATCAAAGCTACTCTTTATATAGCCCAGCTCAGCCATATAGTCTATCGTCGCCTGTACGACTTCGGGGTCAATACCGGTTGTGTACTCCAGCCTGTCCATGGAGCGCAGCAGCACCTCAGGTGTTATCTCCAGGCCTGCAACTACCCCGGCTACTTCGGCAGGGAAGATGCTGCTGCCGGCAGCGCTCAACTGGCGGGCCATTATCTCGGCGGCTTCAGCCGGGTGCTGATTACTCCAGTCCATAGCTTTCTGCGATACCTTCACCAGCTTCTCAACGATTTCAGGATGATTGTCCAGCAGGTCTTCCTTGACGACCAGAACGCTGCCCTGCATCCCGGGCCAGACGTCCCGGCTCACCAGCAGCATCTCAAAGCCCAAATCCTCAGCCATAGTCGCCCATTGTTCGGGGAGAAAGGCGGCGTCCAGCTGTCCCATCTTGATGGCAAGTACCAGCTTGGGGGGATTCATCCGCTGGATGTTACCCAGCACAATGCTCTCGTCCAGGTGACACTCATCTATAGTCTTGCGCATTAGCACGTCAACGGCGCCGCCTTCTTGGACACAGCCGATGCGCGTGCCGGGCTTCTCCAGGTCCTCAACAGTCTTTATCTTCTCCGGGTCAACGACCAGGCCATAGCCATACTTATGTGTTCCCGCCACAATCTTTATCGGGACTCCGGCATTGGCGTAAGCGCTTATGGCAGGCGTCAGGCAGATGTAAGCAACCTGAAGGTCGCCACGGGCTAATGCAGCAGCCAGAGCCGTGCCGGTAGCGTAGCTTTCGTAGGCAGCCACTTCCAGCCCCTCCTCACCATACCACCCCTTGTCCTGGCTGATATAGGCACAGCTGGCATGGTCTGTAAACTCAACCGCCATGCCGATAGGTGTCCCCTCCTGATATTCCTGAGTGCATCCACCGGAGGCGACAAGGAGCAGCCCTGACAGAATAAGTGACAATAGCTTCTTCATAAATCTTGTTCTTCCTTTCTTTCACCAGCTTCGTCTGACTTGCCTGTTTCTGCCTTGTACATCATTCCACCCGATTGACCACAACCCAACACAGTAACCGCCGCTGAGCCTATTTGCCAAAGGGGCAGACGGGGAAAGAGCACCCATCACAGTTAAGGCACAAGCCGCCATGCCCCAGTTCAACAATATCCTCTTTAGAAATCGTCTCTCCAGCCAGAACCCTGGGCAGGACAAGGTCAAAGATAGTCGCCGTGTTGTAGAGTACCGCCGCCGGAGCCCCGAGTATGGGAATATCATCCAGCACCGCAAAAAGGAACATTGCACCGGGCATAACGGGAGCACCGTAAGAGACTATGTGCGCGCCGCTCTCCTTGACCCCTTCAACGGTACAATCGTCCGGGTCTACGGATAAACCCCCGCAGACAATGATGACCTCGCTGCCTTTGCCTCTCATATCAATAACAGCCTTTGCAATCAGGCTGGCGTCATCGGGGACAATTACCTTGCCGTTTATAACGGAGCCCGGCGCCCCGACCTTTCTTTGCATGTAATCGCCGAACCTGTCCTCAATTCTCCCCTTAAATACCTCGTTCCCGGTTATGACAACTCCTACCTTACGCTGCCTGATGGGCACGACTTCTATCACCCTGTCATCACTCCGGCAAATTCTTTCAACCTCGCTTACTCTAGCTTCAGATGTAAAGAGGGGGATAATCTTCGTTGCCGCCACCACAGTCCCGTTATCACATACGGTATTGTTATGCAGTGTGGCTACCACAATCTCCCCCAGCGAATTAATTTCCTTCAGCAAACGCGTGTTTACCTTTAAAAGACCGGGAACGGTCGCTTTCATATTCACCCTTCCCTCTTTGGGTGGGCTAAAATCCACCCCGGAGCCACATATCGCCCTCGCTATACGCAAGGCTGCCTCCTCTTCATGTACCTCTCCCTCCTCCAGCGCCAGGATATAAACATGCTCCTTGCCAATGTTAAGTAGCATCGGGATGTCTTCGTCTCTTATCACGTGCCCCCTGCGGAAAACGGGGCCCTTAAATTTGCCGGGGACAACCCCGGTTACATCATGTGCCAGAACCATCCCCACCGCCTCACCCACCCTGATTTTTTTCAGCATCATGCTCCTCCGCTCCGTTTTTATGGTCTTTAATCGGCTAAAGAGGCTTGACCCTCAAGTCATCCATCGCTATATCGCTGGCAATATATCAACAAATAAAAAAATTTACGCGGCCTGACCGGTTATAGCCTGAAGCCGCGCCCGCAACTCCTTGTACTGCCTGATTACCCTGCGCCCTTCTTCGGTCAACCTGGCATGGCGCCCGCCTGCCCCGCCAGCCGTTATCTCAACTACGGGGGCAGGCGCCAGGCGGTTCATCGCTTCTATCCACAACCAGGCATTCCGGTAACTGAGCTTCATGGAGCGGGCTGCTGCCGCTATTGAGCCATACTTCTCAATTCGCTCCAGCAGCATAACCCTTCCCCACCCCATATACAGCTCACCGTCTTTCTCCAGCCATACCCTGCCCCGCACTGCATACCCCGGCTCCGGGTGGCGGGAGAAACGGGCAGGCTTCCCGGTTACAAACCTTGGTCTCTCACTCACCTTACCTAACCCCAACAACAAAACGCTGACTATTATATTACGCGCGATATAGCACTTTTGTCAAGAGAAAAAAGAGAGCATTAATCAGAGACGCCAGACTAACCAGAGATGAGTTCGTCGCATTACTGAGAGATTAAAATGCCCTGCGGCTGTATGGAGAATGGAGAGTAAGGCGCTGGCAGGACTACTCCGGCGCTGAAGACAACTGCTGGCATATGCGGTAGCGCAGCCTGCCCCCCGGGGTCACCACCTCTATCGTCTGCCCCGGCGCCTGCCCCACAATGGCTTTCCCCAGGGGCGACACGCACGATATTTTACCCGCCCTCAGGTCTACCTCTTTTGAGCTGACCAGTATGTAGCTGACTTCTTCTCCAGAGTCCAGGTCCTTAAGGACAACACTATCACCGATGCCTATCCGGTGCTGGTCAGCCTGCCTCTCATCAATGATGACTGCCGATTTGAGGGTCTCCTCAAGCTCGGCAATTCTCCCCTCCAGGTGACCGCGTTCCTCCCGGGCAGCCTGAAGGGGTGCATTCTCCCGGAAGTCCTTGTCCGCTGCCGCCCGGTGCATCTCTGCGGTTACCTCCAAGCGCCGGCTCTTAAGAGACTCTAGCTGGGCCTCAATGTCCCGGTAACCCTGCCGCGTCAGCGAAACAACCGGCCGCTGCCGAAATGAGGCTGATGGACTGGCTTTCCCTTTCTTCACCTTGAGCTGAGCCGCCAGGCTGCTCTCCACATAGCCCTCTTTTTTAATATAAGAAAGGAAAGCGCGGACCGATGATACGTCTTTCCCGGGACCGGTGCCCGATGACAGTTGCTCGCCATACCGGGCAACCATGGGTCCGGTAATCCCGCCTACCGGGCGGTCCCAGCCCAGCCAGCGGGCAAAGTTATACAGCTCGTGCGCCCCCCGCTCCCTATCCTCTGGCGAAAGGTCAGCCATAAAGCGGAGGGCTACAGCTCCAATGGTCAGCTCCTGCCCTTTGTCCACCCTGCTATATTAGAGCCGCGCAGGGGCGATGTCAAGACGCTCCCGGATACGGTTCTGCTTGCTCCTAGCTGGAGGAGTGCGTCATTGCGAGGAGTGCAGCGACGAAGCAATCCATATCACACTGAGATTGCTTCGCTTGTAATTACACGCATGATTGAACAAGGAGGAAGGAAGAATGTAAAGGAGGCAGGACTAAGCCTAGCGCCGGCTGCCGACCAGGCTGTACGCCTCTTCTTCCAGCGGGATAAAGCCCTGCCTTATAGCCAGAGCCACCGCATGGGCTCTATCATTAGCATTCAGCTTGCGCAGTATGGAGCTGACGTGGTTCTTAATCGTCTGCTCGCTGATTCCAAGCATCTGGGCGATCTGCCTGTTGGTATTGCCGGCGGCGATACCCGCCAGTATCTGTGTTTCCCTGGGAGTGAGCGGTGCCACCACACCCTCCGCAGTCCGCTCCACCTGTGCCACGACCTGAAACCGCCTCAGCACATGCTCGGCAACCCTGGGCGAAGCTATCAGGCTCTCATTTATCGGATATTCGCCGCGGTACGCCCGCCTGATAGTATCTGCCATTAGTTCAACGCTGGTATTCTTGTCCAGATAAGCCACCGCCCCGGTCTTGGTAACCTCAAAAAGCTGCTCATCATCAGGATTGGGGCTCAGCACTATTACCCGGCTGCTGGGATAGTTCTTGGTAATCATCCGGCTCAGCTCCAGCCCGCTCAAGGAAGGATAATCAATGTCCAGCAATACAATGTCAGGTATCCTGGCTTCAACTGCATGCAGGACATCCCCGCCGGCATCCTGGTCAACCACCTCAAAGTCACCCTGTACAGATAGCATCTCCCGCAAGCCTGCCCTCAAGAAGACAAGCCTATCCACTACCATCACTTTGACCCTGTACATATATTTGGCTCCCCTCTTATCTCACTTAACCCGCCGAGCACAGCTAATCGTACTGGCTCCTATCAGCTCTCTCTGATTGCTCAATGAGGAAGATAGCGATATCCTCCTGCCGGAATCTTCTATCACCGCGGGGACCGATACGGTAGGTCTTAAGTATTCCCTTGTTAGTCCACCGCCTCACCGTGTTCATATGAACATTAAGAAGACGAGCGACATCGCTCGCAGTCAACATGGCGCTGTCCCTCGCACTGCGCACCATACTTTCTCCACCTTTCTAGCTTTTAGACATCTGATACTAACTCTAACCGACCCTGCCTCATCAGGCAATCACCCAAAAGAGTGAATTGATAACCGGTAAGTAATATGCTATTGGTACTATGCCAGTTCGCCGCTAATTGCCAACTCATGTTATACTATATCCGCCAC
>CAYUBP010000083.1:0-6716 GCA_964443115.1 uncultured Dehalococcoidales bacterium
TACGAGATATGAGCGGTGACTGGAGTTCAGACGTGTGCTCTTCCGATCTCATAAGGGCAATGGCTGCCAGCTTGCCGAATGCGGCTGCCAACCTGGCATCGTTATCGGTGAAACCTCCGGGCTTATTCGCCAGGCCCAGCAAGCCCACTACCCTGTCCTCAAGCATCAGCGGCGCAAACAGGACATTGTCCAGAGCCATGTGTCCCGCCGGCATAAGCTTCATCCACTGACTCCCTGCAAAGCCGTTATCATAGACAACCTTACCGGTACGGTAGGCTTCGGCGCGGAAACCCCTGACGGGCATGGGCAGACCCGGGTCAACGGTACAGGGGCGTCCCCCCGATTCCAGAAAGACGACTTCGTTATCAGTCCCGTCCTTGCTCAGCAGGGCAACATAGCCGCTACTGGCTCCAATCAGGTTCCGGCAGGCATCAAATATATCCCGCGCCGATGACTTGAAGTCCCTGTGGAGCAGTATTGCATGGGAACCTTCCAGCAGCGCCGTGCTCTCCCGGTTGCGCTGCTCCAATTCTACCAGGGCACTGCTCAGTGCTTCTCTTGACTTCCTGGCGAATGCGCTCTCAATAACCTCCCACCGGCTCTTCCTCCGGATGAGGGCAAACTGGTGATTGGCAACCACGTCCAGAATTTCCGCCGCACCGCACTTTGACAGGCTGTAGCTGCACAGAGCCAGCATCTGGTATTTACCGATGACGTTATTTATCTCGGCTTCATACTGGGTAAAGCTCTCCCAGCCATTTCTCTCCAGCCAGAAGGTATTGCCGGTCAGTCTCAAGCCATCGTAGCCTCTGGCAAGCGCCTGGTTGAGCCGACTAATCCAACTGCTCAGTACTCGCTCCGAGTCAAAAACGCCGCCTTTAAGGTACCACTCAGTATGAGGGATAATCACTATCTGCCCGCTTGCCAGGTAACGGTCAAAATCAGGTATAGCCTGCGCCATCGCCTTACCGGCGTCCACCATGTCCAGAGGCTCGGATGTCACCCACATGCAGAACTCGTTGTCCTCAAGACCGGCTTTGAAGTAAGGTACAAGTATTTCCAGCAGGCTTTGCGGTGACTCATAAAACTGGCAGAAGTGGGTGCCCCAGGGCACATCACCCACCACGCTGATACCCGTTCTCCTCAGTCTTTCCACCTCTACCTCACAAAGAGTCTTGCATTAAAACTCATTCTGAGGAATCCGCCTGCGGCGGACTCAGTGTGACACCAGAACATTATCTTTAATCTGTTACTCGGGCAGCCCGGACGTTATCATTATACATCCAGTATCCCGGAGTAACAATATTTTTGACATTGCAGGCATTTTAGATTATCATTCAAGGCAGTATTTGCCCGCCTGGAGCGAAGCATTGAAACAATTCCGGGTGCTGCTGGTTGATGATGAGGAGCGTATTCTTAATTTCCTCCGCTCCAAGTTAAAGACCGCAGGGTATGAGGTAGCCACCGCCACAAACGGTGTGGAAGCCCTGGAGCAGGCACAGACCCAGGAACCCGACCTCATGGTACTGGATGTGCTCATGCCCCGCCTGAACGGCTTTGACACCTTAAAAGAGCTACGCCGCTTTTCCTCGGTGCCGGTAATAATCCTGAGCGCCAGGGGCGCCGACACCGACAGGATTAAGGGGCTCAGCCTTGGCGCCGATGACTACCTGCCCAAACCTTTTAACCCCGATGAACTGGTCGCCCGTATTGAGGCGCTGAGGCGCCGCATTGAACCGTCAAAGAGAAGAAGACCAGCGAAGCGCTCTTCCCTGGGCGATGTTGAAATTGACTTTGAGAAGCACCGTGTTGTTGTCCGGGGCGAGGAATTATATCTAACCCGTATTGAGTGGCTCCTGCTCAGCGAGCTTGCCATGAATGCCGGACGGCTCCTCCTTTACGAGGAGCTCCTCAGCCGCGTATGGGGACCAGAATACCGCGACGACATTCAGTTGCTGCGGACATGGATTAGCCGTTTGAGATACAAGGTAGAGAAAGACCCCAGCCATCCCACGTTCATTCGCACCATGCCCAAGGCGGGCTACATCATAGACCAGACCCCGTCGTAGCTTGAGAGCTATGCCAGAAATGTCGTAACATTGTAATAGTCTACCGGCAAATTTTATAACTATTTTAGGCGCTATCTGCTAATATCGGTTAGCTTTAGCTACAGGGGCAAGGGAGGAGTATCTATGAGAAAAGTCTACCTGGATAATTTTGCAACCACCCCTCTTCTTCCCGGTGTCCGCCAGGCAATGACGCCCTATCTGGAGAAGTCCTTTGGCAACCCATCCTGCATCCACGAGTGGGGAGATGCCCCCCGCGAAGCCCTGGAGACCGCCCGTTTTGAGGTCGCCCAGCTCATTGGCGCCGGCACCGATGAGATAATCTTCACGAGCTGCGGCACCGAGAGCAACAACCTGGCAATCAAGGGGCTGGCGCTTGCCCAGCAGAACAAGGGAATCTTCCGATCTGTGTCCGCCGTTGAGCACTTCTCGGTGCTGCACTCAGCCAAGACGCTGGAGAAATGGGGTTTTGAGGTGACTCCGGTGCCGGTGGATAAGCACGGCGTGGTTGACCCCGATGACGTAAGTAAAAGCCTGCGGGACGACACCGTACTGCTGTCGGTCATGCACGCCAATAGCGAGGTGGGTACTATTGAGCCGGTGCAGGAGATAGCCAAAGTAGCTAAAAAACGGGGCGTAGTATTTCACACTGACGCCATAGCTACCGCCGGCACAATCCCGGTTAACGTCAGTGGACTGGGGGTTGACGCTCTGAGCCTCGCCGCTAACCAGTTCTACGGGCCCAAAGGCGCCGGAGCCCTCTGGGTACGCAAGGGAGTACGTATTATGCCCCTTCTTGACGGCGGGGTACAGGAGGGGGGACGACGCGCCGGCACGGAGAATGTAGCGGCTATCGCCGGTATGGGCAAGGCGGCAGAGCTGGCGAGGCAGGATATGGCAACCCGTGCGGAACAGCTTACCCCCCTGCGCGACCGGCTGCTCGCCGGGCTACCCTCCAGGATTGGCAATGTGCTGGTCACCGGCCATCCCCGTAACCGCCTCCCGGGGCACGCCAGCTTCTGCGTGGAGTTCATCGAAGGGGAGTCCATGCTCATGCTGCTTAACAGCCAGGGGGTGGCCGTCACCAGTGGCTCCGCCTGCACCTCGCGGGCGCTGCTGGCATCCCATGTCCTCCTTGCCATGGGGCTGCCCCACGAGATAGCCCAGGGCTCACTGCTGTTCGGCATCGGTCTGGACAACACCCCCGAAGACATAGACTATGTCATTGAGACATTACCCCCCATCGTTGATAGACTGCGGCAGATGTCGCCACTCTATGCCAAGTTCAAGAAAAGCCAGGGAGGTAAAAAATGACGGAGAAGAAAAAGGCGGCGAAGAGAAGGCTTGTCTGTCCCTACTGTGATGAGGAGATAGCCGAAGCGTCATTCCCCTACTGCCAGGCTTGTCATGTAGAGGTCTTCCACTGCCCGAGCTGCCGGGAGCCCCTGTCTCGTTATGAAGAGGTCTGCCCCACCTGTGGAGCCAATATCCGCAACGAAGCCTCCAAGGAGGGTTGAAGTGAAAGCAGACCAGACGCTGGACTGCATCGGTCTTTATTGCCCCATGCCCATCGCCAAGACTGCACAGAAGATAAAGGAGCTAGAAATCGGCGAGGTGCTAGAGGTGCTCTCTGATGACAAGGGGATAAAGAAAGATATGCCTGCCTGGTGCAAAGTCACCGGACACGAGTTCATGGGGCTGGAGGAGAGCGGGGGCGAGATTAAGGTTTATGTCAAGAAAACACACGAATAGGTTCTGCTCATTCTTGGTTGTTAGGACGTGTCATTGCGAGGAGCGTAGCGACGAAGCAATCTGATACAAAGAGATTGCTTCGCTCCGCTCGCAATGACAACCAAGATTGCGTAAAAGGCACGAATAACATTTATAGATGGTAGTATGGTATAGATGGTAGTATGGTAGAGGACAGTATACTCAATAATTACCGTAATGTAGCCATAGTGGGGGCATCAACCAACCCCAGACGCCCCAGTTGCCGGGTAGCCAGCTATCTCACCAAGCATGGCTATAATGTTATCCTGGTCAATCCCGACGCCCGGGAGATTATGGGCAAGACCGCCTATCCCGACCTGAGCTCCGTACCGGACAAGGTGGAGGTGGTAGACATCTTCCGCCGCCCGGAGGAGGTAATGCCGGTTGTTGATGAGGCAATCAGTGTTGGAGCCAGGGCAGTGTGGATGCAGGAAGGGGTTATTAACGAGGAAGCCGCCGCCAGAGCCAGAGGAGCCGGGCTGCTGGTGGTCATGGACAAGTGCATACGCAAGGAGCACATGCGCCTCACCGGCAAGCGCTAGACTGGCAGACAGGTATAATCTATGTGCTTTTCAGCCCGGCAAACAGTCCCCCGGCTAGATGGCTCCCACATTATGCAGCACGTGAATCAGCAGCACAATATAAAAAGACAGGCTCAGGCCGACATGTATGAACCGCCAGGTCTTTACGAGGGCGCTTGCCAGCCGGAACCGGTTCATGAACCCCGTGAACACTATTAGCGCGACAATAATGAACAGCGCCAGTCCTGTACCCAGCACGGGTGCAAACTCCGGGGGCCTGCCTACCTGCTGGGTAAAGTGGATGGCTATAAGCAGAAATGCTATGAGATTACCAAAGGTGTGGATTTTGACCAGAGTTCTCAAGTGGTGTGGGGAGCGGTGTTTCAGGACAGAGTATACTGGCGTGAAGACGGCAATATACACGCCGCCAGCCCAACCTACCCAGTGATGGAAATAGTAGGGCCCAATATAGAAGTGCAGGTCCCACCAGCGGAAGTAATTACCAATTGAAGCGATGGCAGTCGCCAGCACCAGTAAAACGGCGAGCCAGAACTGCCAGTCTCGGAGAAGCCTCCTGTTCTTCAAAATAACCTCCCCATCTCTCTATCACAGTCCTGAAGTATAGAGGGTAACATATGGAGAAGTCATAAAATCAAACGCAATAATGTTACAAAATCGTGAAATCACAATATTTAACGGGGATGTTATAAATATGCAATATTTTCCTGCTGGATTTTATGATTTTTTCATCTGCCGTTTACTAAAATGCGCTTATCTATTCGGTAGCATCAAGAGTTAATACATAAAGGAGGCAGCAATGACAGTAGAACTGGCAAAAGGAGTTTACTGGGTGGGGGTTGTGGACTGGGGGCTGCGCCACTTCCACGGGCACGAGCTCAGCACCCACCGCGGGTCGTCATATAATTCCTATCTCATCCTGGACAAGAAAAACGTGCTGGTGGACACGGTGTGGGGACCATTCCAGGATGAGCTTATTCGGAATATCCGTGAGGTCATTGACCCGGCAAAGATTGACGTCGTCGTTGCCAACCATGCTGAGGTTGACCATTCCGGCTCCCTGCCGGAGGTGATGAGGCATACCCCCAACGCCACCGTCGTCGTCTCCAGGCGCGGCAGGGAAAGCGTGGAGGGGCATTTCCACCAGCCGTGGGATTTCAAGGCAGTGCAGACCGGCGACAGACTCAGCATCGGCAGCAGCGAGCTGGTCTTTGTGGAAGCCCCTATGCTCCACTGGCCTGACAGCATGTTCACCTACCTTACCGGCAGGAATATACTGATGCCCAACGACGCCTTCGGGCAGCATTATGCCACCGCCTTCCACTTTAACGACGAGGTGAACCAGGAGGAGCTGTATGAAGAAGCCCTTAAATACTACGCCAATATCCTCACCCCCTTCAGCAGCATGGTCTTGAAGAAGATTGAAGAGGTGCTGGCTTTGAACCTGCCGGTAGCCATAATAGCCCCGAGCCACGGCGTCATCTGGAGAAAAGCTCCCCTCCAGATTGTAAAAAAGTATCAGGAGTGGGCAGCTCAAGCGCCGGAGAAGAGCGCCGTAATCCTCTATGACTCAATGTGGGAAGGCACCCGGCGCATGGCGGAAGCCATCGGCGAAGGGATTGCCGATGAGGGGATTACATACACAGCCTACTTCGTGCCGGTCTCGGACAGGAATGACGTTATTACCGAGGTCTTCAAGGCAAGGGCTATCGTCATCGGCTCACCGACTTTTAATAATGGCCTGCTGCCGACCATCACGCCCATACTGGAAGACCTGAAGGGGCTCAAGTTCCAGAATAAGATTGGCGCCGCTTTCGGCTGCTATGGCTGGAGTGGAGAGTCAGTGAGGATTATTGAGGAGCACCTCAGCCGCTGCCAGATTCCGGTGGTAGCTGAGGGAGTACGTGCCAAGTGGCAGCCAAGACCGGATGACCTGTCTAAGTGCCGGGAGCTAGGACGCACGGTGGCCCGTGCGGTCAAGGCATAAAGCATTGTGCCGCACGGGACTAATGGAGTAGAATTCTTGCCAGAAGGCAAGATATGAGTCCTGTATCTGGTGTCCCGCATCTCCACGAGCTGGCTCGCCTTTACGGCATACAGACTGCCTATTACGATGTCCACCGCCGCCGCAAGCCGGTCTCTAACTGGTCTCTCCTGGAGCTGTTGCGCTGCCTGGGAGCGCCGGTCACAAGACTGGAGGATATTACCCCGGCCTGGCGCGAGCGGCGGCAGCAGCTCTGGCGAAGACTGCTGGAGCCGGTAGCTGTAGCCTGGGATGACCAGCCGGCGAAAGTGCCAGTCCGTTTGTCATCACCAGCTAGCGATGGAACTTTGCAGTGTC
>CAYUBP010000084.1:0-6657 GCA_964443115.1 uncultured Dehalococcoidales bacterium
CCCCCTCCATATCCATAATAGTGCTTAAAGGTGGGCGTCGGCTCCTCTCAATGGAAAATGGCTTCGTTACATTCTCTCTTAACGGGGTGTTAAAGAGGGGCGAAGCCACTCTTAATAAAGAATCTTCCCCTTCCCCTCTTGAGGGGAAGGGGATTAAGGGGATGGGGTCATACTTAAAGCTGGCTTTTGCCCTTTGCCAGAGAGAATGCTACAATGTCTATCCAGACGAAATTAGCGGAGGGTGAGATGGATGAGAAAGTGCCTCCCCGCCTGACGGAGAGCGTGCGCGGGGCAGGCTGAGCCTCCAAGCTGGGTCCGGGGGACCTGGACGCAGTCCTGTGCGACCTGCCGCTTATATCCGACCCGAACGTGCTGAGGGGCATGGCGAGCCTGGATGATGCCGGTGTCTATAAGCTGACCGAGGAGCTGGCAATCATCCAGACCATTGACTTCTTCACGCCGATAGTGGATGACCCATACGACTTCGGGCAGATTGCCGTCGCCAACGCACTGAGCGATGTCTACACCATGGGGGGGAAGCCGCTGACGGCGATGAACATCGTCTGCTTTCCCATCAAGACCATGGACATCTCGGTGCTGAAAAATATCCTGCTGGGTGGGGTGGACAAGATGCGCGAGGCGGAGGTGGTGCTGGTGGGGGGGCACAGCGTGGAGGACAGCGAGTTGAAGTACGGGCTTTCGGTTACCGGCGTGGTACACCCGGGGCGGTTGCTGACTAACGGCGGGGCGGTCGCCGGGGACAAAATCATCCTGACCAAGCCCCTGGGGACGGGGATTCTGGGCACGGCACTCAAGGCAGGAATGGTGAGCCGGGAGACTGCCGCCAGGCTCACCCGGTCAATGGCGGCGTTGAACAGGACTGCCTCGGAGCTGATGCGGGAGGCGGGGTCCCATGCCTGCACCGATATCACCGGCTTCGGGCTTATCGGGCACACTGCCCAGCTGGCCGAGAACAGCCGGGTCGGCATAAACTTTCACACGGCTTCCATCCCGTTCTTCCCCGAAGTCGCCGGGTTCGCAAATCAGGGGCTGTGCCCGGCAGGGCTGTACCGGAACCGTGATTTTTACAGTAAACGGGTAAGGATTGCCGCCGGTGTTCCCCAGCACGTGCAGGACATCCTGTATGACCCCCAGACCTCGGGCGGGCTGCTAATCTGCCTTGAGCCGGTTCGAGCCGAGCGGCTGCGTGACCGGCTGCGGCAGAGCGGCGTGGGAGAGGCGGCAATCATCGGTGACGTGGTCAGTGAGCCGGGCAACATCATTATAGTTGACTAAATGATAAAAATATCACTCACGGGTGTTGACAAGTCATCTCTGGCTATGGTAGCATTTAAAATTAGCGTCTTGCAGTTCAGCTGAGGGGCGGTAGAGTTGGTCTATTGCCGCAGCTTTGAATGGATGAGCAAAGGCTCATCCATTAACATTGTAGGGGATAGGAGGTAGTCCTTGCCGACAGTTAACCAGCTCATCCGTAAGGGGCGCAAGCCGATGGTCAAGAAGACGAAGGCTCCGGCGTTGCGCTATATCTATAATGCCCTGACCAACAAGGTAGCAGAGGGCAAGGGCTCGCCGCAGAAGCGGGGGGTATGCGTGCAGGTCAAAACTACCACCCCGAAGAAGCCCAATTCGGCGCTGCGCAAAATCGCCAGGGTGCGGCTGACCAACCGGATGGAGGTAACTGCCTACATACCCGGTGAGGGGCACGAGCTGCAGGAGCACTCGCTGGTGCTCATCCGCGGCGGGCGGGTCAAGGACTTACCCGGTGTTCGTTATCACATTGTCCGGGGCGCCCTGGACACGACCGGTGTCGCCAACCGCCGTCAGGGGCGAAGCAAGTACGGGGCGAAGCGGGCTTAGCCTCTGGTCAACAGATAGGGAGGAAGAATGCCAAGACGGGGGCAGATTACAAAACGAGAGATAGTCCCTGATGCCAAGCATCAGAGCGAGACTGTGACCAGATTCGTAAATAAAGTGATGAACCGTGGCAAGAAGATGACGGCGATAGGAATCTTATATGATGCGCTGGATATAGTTGAGGAGCAGGAGCGAAAACCGGGGGCGGCGGTGCTGGAGCAGGCGGTTAAGAATGCCACTCCCCTTCTCCAGGTAAAGGCGCGCCGGGTTGGAGGCGCTACCTATCAGGTGCCGGTGGAAGTCCAGCCTGACCGTGCTCTTTCTCTGGCTATTCGCTGGCTGCTGGCATCAGCCCGTGCCAGACCGGGCAAGTCCATGGCGGATAAGCTGGCGGCTGAACTGATGGATGCCGCCAAGGGGCAGGGGGCGACAATCAAGAAGCGCGATGATACCCATAAGATGGCTGAGGCGAACCGCGCCTTCGCCCACTACAGATGGTAAGGAGCTGAAATCAGTATTAATATCATGGTGACAAGCAAGGTTGCCGCAAAGGCGAAGAGTATGTCCGAGCGTTTTCCATTAGACCGCATACGAAATATAGGCTTCATTGCCCATATTGATGCCGGCAAGACTACCGTCACCGAGCGGATACTATATTATACCGGCCGCACCTACAAGATTGGCGCGGTGGATGAAGGCACGGCGGTAATGGACTGGATGGAGCAGGAGAGGCAACGCGGCATAACTATCACCTCTGCCGCCACCACCTGCTACTGGCGGGAGCACCGCATTAATATTATTGATACCCCGGGGCACGTTGACTTCACCGCCGAGGTTGAGCGCAGCCTGAGGGTGCTGGACGGCGGGGTGGTGGTCTTTGACGCCGTGGCCGGGGTAGAAGCCCAGTCAGAGACGGTATGGCGGCAGGCGGACCGGTACAAGGTACCACGCATCTGCTTCGTCAACAAGATGGACCGGGTCGGTGCCAGTTTTCACCGTACCCTGTCCATGATACAGGAACGCCTGCGGGCAATCCCGCTGCCGATGCAGTTGCCCCTGGGCAGCGAAGAGTCATACCACGGGGTTATTGACTTGGTGGAGAATAAGGCATGGAGCTTTGCCGGTAACCCGGAGTCAGAGCCGGTGGAAGTGGCGGTTCCGGAACCTGAAGAGGCACTTGAGTTCCGCCAGTCCCTGATTGAGACGCTGGCTGAAGCTGATGACGAGATGATGTTGGCTTACGTCGGGGGTGATGATATTACCCCACAGATGATACGGCAGGCACTGAGGCGGGTGACCCTGGCAGGCAAAGGAGTGCCTGTCCTCTGCGGCACCGCTCTCAGGAACAAGGGCATTGAGTTCCTGCTTGATGCTATCGTGAGCTATCTACCGTCGCCGCTGGACGTGCCGCCGGTACCGGCGGTTGAAGCCAGGACTGGCGCCGCGGTTACCCTCCCGGTCCAGGACGATGCCCCGTTTACGGCACTGGCTTTCAAGGTGGTCTCTGACCCGTTCATGGGGCGGCTGGTCTATTTCCGGGTATACTCCGGCAAGGTCAAGACGGGCGCCCACATACTTAACTCAACCCGCGGCAAGATGGAGCGCATCGGCAGGCTGCTGCTCATGCACGCCAGCCGCCGCGAGGAAATAACCGAGGCAGACGCGGGAGCTATCGTTGCCGCACTGGGGCTGAAGAGCACCTTCACCGGCGACACGCTGTGTAATCCGGCTCACCCGATGCTCCTTGAGTCCATCCGCTTCCCCGAGCCGGTGCTATCTATCGCCATTGAGCCCAAGACCAAGGCTGACCAGGACAAGATGGGGGAGGCGCTGCAGCGGCTGACCGAAGAAGACCCGACCTTCAAGGTGGGCTACAATCAGGAGACGGGGCAGACCCTTGTCTCGGGAATGGGCGAGCTCCACCTTGAGGTCATAGTCAGCCGGCTGCTCAGCGAGTTCGGGGTGGGGGCGATAGTTGGTAACCCCCAGGTCGCCTACAAAGAGACGATTACCCGGGCGGTGAAGGCTGAGGGGAGGTTTATCCGGCAGAGCGGCGGGCACGGGCAGTATGGCCATGTCTGGGTTGAAGTTGAGCCCCTGGAGCGCGGTCGCGGTTTTGAGTTCGTGGATGCCATTAAAGCCGCAGCGATACCCAGGCAATTTATCCCCGCAGTGGAGGCCGGGATAAAAGAAGCGATGGAGAGCGGCGTGCTGGCGGGGTATCCGGTGGTTGATATTAAGGCGACCCTATGTGACGGCAGCTACCACGAGGTTGACTCCTCGGAGATGGCGTTCAAGATGGCAGGCTCGCTGGCGCTCAGGAACGGAATCAGGAAAGCCAGCCCCGTACTTCTGGAGCCAATCATGAGGCTGGAAGTTGTCCTGCCGCAGCAGTTCCTCGGCGATATAATCGGTGACCTCACCTCGCGGAGAGGACAGGTGGAGACCTTTGAGACCTTTGGCGAGACGTGCACCCTGCGTGCGCTTATCCCCCTGTCGGAGACCTTCGGCTATACCACCATTCTGCGGTCGCTGACCCAGGGGAGGGCGACGCATTCTATTGAGTTCAACCGCTATCAGGAGCTGCCGGCTGAGCTGGCAGACAAGATTATGATCAAGGGTGGGAGACGTGGCTAAACAGAAGATTCGCATCAAGCTGAAGGGCTTTGACCACCGGCTGCTGGAGCAGTCGGCTCAGCAGATTGTGGAAGCGATAGAGCGCACGGGGGCGGTCGTCTCCGGTCCGGTGCCGCTGCCGACTCGCATTGAGAGGTTCAGTGTCATCCGCTCTCCGTTTATAGACAAGGACTCGCAGGAGCAGTTTGAAATCCGGACTCACAAGCGGCTTATTGATATTGTAGAGACCACCTCAAAAACGATAGACGCCCTGACCAAGCTGGACTTGCCGGCAGGGGTCGAGATAGATATAAAGCTATGATTAACGGAATCATTGGCAGGAAGCTGGGGGTGACCCAGGTCTTCGCTGAGAACGGGAATGCCCGGGCAGTGACCGCGGTTGAGGCCGGGCCGTGCACGGTGGTGCAGGTGAAAACGACAGACCGGGACGGGTATAATGCCGTGCAGCTCGGCTTTGGCGAAGCCAAACGTCTGAACTCCCCGGAGCAGGGTCACCTCAAGGGACTGGGCAAGTTCAGGTGGCTGCGGGAGTTCCGGGTAGGTGATGTCCCGGAGAATAAAGCCGGCGACAGGGTTGATATCAGCCTGTTCAAGCCGGGTGACCGGGTCAATATTGCCGGCGTGAGCAAGGGTAAGGGATTTGCCGGCGTGGTCAAGCGCTACCACTTTGCCGGCGGGCCCAAGACCCACGGGCAGTCTGACCGGCACCGCGCCCCGGGGGCTATCGGCTCTACCAGCACACCGGGCAGGGTGCTTAAAGGGCTGCGGATGGCAGGGCATATGGGCAATAGCCGTGTCACCGCACGTAATCTGGAAGTGGTTGCCACTGACCCGGAACGCAACCTGCTATTGGTCAGGGGGGCTGTACCCGGCGTCAGGAACGGGCTGATACTGATAACAAAATTGGCGGGGGGAAAGTAAGGTGCAGGTTCCAGTCTATAACCTTGCCGGTGCTGTAACCGGCCAGATTGAGATAAGCGACTACGTCTTTGGCGTTCCGCTCAACCGGGCAGTGGTGCACCAGGCGCTGGTGCGGCAGCAGGCAAATGCCCGCCAGGGAACGGCGAGCACCAAGACGCGGGGTGAAGTTTCAGGGAGCACACGGAAGCTTTTCCGGCAGAAACACACCGGCCAGGCCCGGGCGGGAAGCCGGCGGTCGCCGGTAAGGCGGGGCGGCGGCATTGTCTTCGGCCCGCACCCCAGGGACTACCGGCAGGCAATGCCGAAGAAGATGCTCCGCCTGGCTCTCCGGTGCGCCCTATCGGCGAAAGCGGGAGAGGGCGAACTGAAGGTCGTGGATGACCTCAAGCTTGATGAGCCCAGGACCAGAGAGCTGGCGCAGATACTGGCTGTGCTGGGTGCGAGCTCACCGGTACTGGTCGTGGCTGATGAGCCGGAGAGCAACGTGGTCATGTCAGCCCGAAATCTGGCGGAGGTCAAGGTGATACCGGCTCATGTACTTAACGTAGTTGACCTGCTTTCACACCGGATGCTGCTGATGACGGTATCTGCCGTCCGCAGAGTGGAGCAGCTTTGGGGGCAGAAACTGCCCCAGGGAGAGGTCAATGCATCTGTATGAGGTACTGCGCCGCCCGCTGATAACCGAGAAGGGCACCGGGCTTCAGACCCAGAATAAGTATGCCTTTGAGGTCGCTGGTGAGGCTAACAAGCCCCTGGTGAAACAGGCGGTGGAAAAGGCGTTCAATGTTAAAGTGACCAGCGTCAATATCGTGAGGATGCCCAGCAAGATGCGGAGGGTGGGGAGACGCCAGGTATTGACGCAGCCCTGGAAAAAGGCGATAGTCACCCTCAAGCCGGGGGATAAAATCCAGATATTTGAGGGTGTTTAGAAGGGGGACTATTAGATGGCATTAAAGGTATACCGCCCAACCTCCCCGGGCAGACGGGGTATGACCGGTGTTACCTTTGACGAGATAACCAAGTCCAAGCCCGAGAAATCACTGCTGCTGCCGCTGAAGAGGAAGGCAGGGCGGAGCTTCCAGGGGAAGATAACCGTCCGCCACCACGGCGGCGGCTCCAAGCGCAAGCTCCGGATTATTGATTTCAGGCGGGATAAGACTGGCATCCCGGGCAGGGTAAGATCGGAAGAGCGTCGTGTAGGGAAAGAGTGTAGGATAGGGTGTA
>CAYUBP010000085.1:0-6653 GCA_964443115.1 uncultured Dehalococcoidales bacterium
TATCAGATTGCTTCGTCGCTACGCTCCTCGCAATGACACGTCCTAACAACCAAGATTGACGGCCAGCCTGTTTACTGGGTAAACTAACCCTAGCAGTTAAGGGGGCAAATGCCGATGACCCAAATTGAGGATGCCGCCCACCGGCTGGCGGAGCTGGTGGCACGCTATGAAGCAGACTATATTGAAACCAGGCTGGAGGAGAGCCATACCAGCCACATCACCTACCGGGGACGGGAGATGGAGTCCATCGGGCGGGCGGCTGCCGCGGGGGGAAATGTGCGGGCGCTGGTAAAGGGCGGCTGGGGATTTGTCAGCTTTGACAGCCTTGACGAGCTGCCGGACAAAGTAGAGCTGGCGGTGAAGCAGGCGGGGTTTGTCGGCAACAAGACCAGCGAACTGGCTCCGGTGGAGCCGGTGGTTGATGTCTCCGGCGGGCTGGAGAAGAACCCGGTGACCATACCCCTGGCAGACAAGAAGCAGTTGCTTGATGAGTATAACGATATTATCTGGCGCACTCCGAAGATACAGACGTCGGTAATCAGCTACGGCGATAGCCAGAAAAAGGTCATCTTCCTGAACTCGCAGGGCAGCTATATCCAGCAGGAGCGGGCGGATATCAGCCTGCGGCTGACGGCAGTCGCCACCGAGGGCAGTGATGTGCAGCAGGCGGGGATTAGCGTCGGCAGCAGGGGCGAATTCAGCCAGGTACAGAACCTACACCAGCAGGCAGAGCAGACGGCACGGCAGGCGGCGGTCCTGCTATCGGCGCCGCAGGTGAAGGGGGGAGAGTACACCGTGGTGCTGGACCCGGTGCTGGCTGGCGTCTTTGTCCATGAAGCATTCGGGCATCTCTCCGAGTCTGACTTTGTCTATGAGAACGACCGTCTGCGCGAGGTCATGGTGCTCGGCAGGAGATTCGGCGGCAGCGAGCTTAATATTGTTGACGGCGCCGCTGTGCCCGGTCTGCGCGGCAGCTACCGGTATGACGACGAGGGAGTAGCAGCGACCAAGACCTATCTTATCCGCGACGGCATACTGGTGGGCAGGCTCCACTCCCGGGAGACGGCGGCTAAGATGGGTGAGGTGCCTACCGGCAACGCCCGGGCGATTAACTACCGCTTCCCGCCCATTGTCCGCATGACCAACACATATATTGAGCCGCGGGACGGCTCCTTTGAAGACATAATCGGCGATATTAAAGAAGGGGTGTACGCCAGGAACTGGTACGGGGGCATGACCAGCATGGAGATGTTCACCTTCTCCGCGGGCGAAGCCTATATGATTCGCAACGGCAGGCTCGCCGAGCCGCTGCGCCCGGTGGTGCTCACCGGCAACGTGTTTGATACACTGATGAATATAGACGCCATCGGCGGCGACCTGGAGATGAACCAGGGCGGCGGCTGCGGCAAGGCGGGGCAGATGCCCCTCCCCGTCTCCAACGGCAGCCCCCATATCCGGATTCGCAGTTGTCTCGTCGGCGGCAGGTAGGGTTCTGCCCACTCTTAGTTAGCGGAATGCGTTATTGCGAGGAGCGCAGCGACGAAGCAATCCCAGCATGAATAGATTGCTTCGCTCCGCTCGCAATGACAACCATGATTGGACAAAAGGACAGTTAGCTGATGGAAAATATACTGGAGCAGGCTAAGAAAACGGCAGAGGCGGCGGAGGTCTTTACTGTCTCGGTTGAAGAGACCAATGTCCAGTTTGAAGCCAACCGCCTGAAACGGGTCCAGACCAGACAGAGCCGCACACTGGCGCTGCGGGTTATCCGTCAGGGCAGGACTGGCTATGCTGCCGCTACCGGTGCTGCTGACAGCCGGGAGCTGGTGGACATGGCGGTGGAGACCAGCCGCTTCGGCATGCCCGCCCGCTTTGAGTTCCCCGCCATATCGTCCTATCCGGAGATTAGTATCTTTGACCACGATGTTACGCTGGCATCAATAGAGAACATGGTGGAGCTTGGAGAGCAACTGGTAGCGGCGATTACCCGCCATACGCCGGAGATTATCTGCGAGGCAGGTGTCGCCAGAGACATAATCTCCACCCGCATCATAAACTCCCGCGGCGGGGAGATACGCTATCGGAAGACTATCTTCAGCCTGGGTATTGAGGGAGTCCTTACCCGGGGCACGGATATGCTCTTTGTCGGTGATAATGACAGCTCCTGCCACCCTATAACGCAGCCCGGGCCCGTAGCCGGAGCTGTGCTCCGGCAGCTTGAGCTGGCGGAAAACCAGGCTGAAGTCCTGACCGGCACACTGCCAGTGATATTCACCCCCCACGGGGTCGCCAGCGCCCTGGTTTCGCCCCTTATGGCGGCTTTCAACGGCAAGACGGTACTGGAGGGGGCATCGCCGGTGGGCAACCGGCTGGGGCAGCCGGTCTTTGACGGCAGGCTATCGCTCTATGACGACCCGCTGGCGGCTTACCGCCCGTCCAGCCGCCCCGCCGATGACGAAGGCGTCCCCAGCCAGCGCACCGCACTTATTGAAGGGGGAGTCGTCAGCCACTTCTTCTACGACCTGCAAACGGCGGCACTAGCCGGCACCCGGAGCACGGGCAACGGCGGCAGGGGACACGGCTTACCCGCCCCCACCCCCAGCGCCTTTGTCATCGCCCCGGGCAGCGCCACCATTGAGGAGATGGTCAGCGATATTAAAGAGGGGCTGGTCATTGAGCAGCTCATGGGCGCCGAACAGGGCAATATCCTGGGCGGAGACTTCAGCGGCAACGTCCTGCTGGGATATAAGGTGGAAAATGGTAAAATAGCAGGCAGGGTGAAAAACACCATGGTCTCCGGTAACGTCTACCAGGTCCTGAAAGACATCACACTCGGCAACGAGACGCGATGGGTGGACGGCTTCCTCCACACCCCGCCCATCTATTGCCCGGGGCTATCGGTAGCGAGCAAGTAGGTCAGAGATGGAACTGAAACTTCAAGAAGTTCTCGAAAAAGCTATATGGAAAGCCTATGGCGCAGTGTCCACGCCGGTAGAAATCGTAGATTTTATGCTCAGCACCTCTGGCATAAAAAAGTGGCAAGGACTAAAAATCCTAGAGCCTGGTTGTGGCTTCTGCGACTTCTTAACGCGAATCTACGCTAAGAATCCCGACAATGAGTTTGTCGGGGTAGAAGTAAACAATCAAATTTACGACACAATTGTCCACTTGTATCCTCATTTCAAGCTGCACTTCTCAGATTTCTTACTTTGGGATACAGATGAGAAGTACGACATTGTAATTGGCAATCCGCCTTACGGCATAATCGGTGACGAGACCCATTACCCCATCCACGTTTTGAGAGATAAGAAGGTATTGTATAAAAAATCCTCTAGTACATGGCATGGGAAGTTCAACATCTATGGTGCTTTTATTGAGAAGGGACTAAAACTGCTCAAAGATGCAGGAAGGCTAGTCTTTATCGTACCTACGACCTTCATGATTTTGGACGAGTTCAAATTTCTTCGGAAATTCCTTGCTGTCTCCGGACGAGTAAAAGTCTTCTACCTCGGGCCGGGCATGTTCAAGGGCAAGAACGTATCTACAGTAGTCTTGGCAATTTATAAAGGACTTACGGGTATAGACCTTTACGAAGTGGAAGGATTACAGGGAATTACTCTATGCCATAGCAGTGATACTTATGATGGTAGCATGATACGGTTTGATATTCCTGAAACCAGGCTTTTCGAGGAAGGGACACGACCTTTAGGTGATTTCTTCTCGTTCCACTTCGCAGCCCGCAGCCCTGAAGTCAAGGGGCATCCTCTTGTGTCTAAAGAGCTGGGACAGGGACTAGTCCCTGTCCTTACTGGGCGGAACCTGCATGCGGGCTGGATTGACTATGACCGTAACTACTCGGGACTGTGGATGCCCCGAGAGGCTGCACCATCACTTCGTAGTTTCTATGCTCTCCCTCACATAATAGTCGGCCACACAAAAGGAGGGAAATTAGTCGCCGCCGTAGATCAGCAGTGTTACCCCTGGCGAGAAGAAATACACCTAGTGCCTAAATTGAAGGGCTTAGACCTTGATGAGATTACATTATATTTAAACAGCGAGGCTGTTCAGCGGTATATGCATATGCTTTATAAAGATATAACCCCGCATGTCACAATTACTCAGCTTAAGCAGTTACCCGTAAGGAGGATGCCCGATGTGGAATACAGCAATAGCCTTAAACTCATATAGGAAGTTCCTTGAAAGTATCCCTCTTGATGAATTCCGTAAGAAGTTCAAAGACATTAAATATGTAGAGCAAGACCTATATAAGGAGCTCTTGCCTCAGGGTTCTATATTTAAGCATTACTGGCGAGAACAGAATTTCTTAGATTTTGAGTCTTGGTTTGAAGATTTCTGGCAAGAACTCCATTCTAACGCGGTGAGTATGGCTGCACTAACACGCTTTAAGAAATACTATTTTGACAAGGATAAAGATGGCTGGTTTAAGCAGGGATTTAAGGCACGGATGTATAGAACCTGGACTGCCGTGCTTACTCAGTTAGATTTCTGTTACATGTTAGCTTACGTATGTGAGAAAAAGGGCAAAAAGGTCTCTCTAGAAGCTAATGCTGAACTGGATATAAGCGGCATCGATTTAAGAGTTGGCGGGACAGATTTTGAGGTTGCCAAATTAACCCAGAGAAAAGAGGCTAGGTCAGCGGCCATAGCTCGCAGAAACAGGATTCGCATTCCGTATGCTGTTTTTAATTTAGACGAATACGAGAGGAAGTGCAACAGTTCACGAGTTTCACCACCCAACAGAGCAAGCTACCGAAATGCTTTACAAGCGTTTCATAAATACTTCCTCGTACTCAAGAATGGTTTTGTCGTCTTTAACGAGTATTACCTTGACCAAGTCGTCAGCAATCTTTCTAATCCCGAGAAGTTAAAAACTTTGGTCGTGAGACTGCTGGCAGAATTATCCGGTGAGTCATAGGAGGGTAAGGGTTGATAAAATTATTCAAACTTAGCGCCCGTCCGAAGCTCAGCTCGCCGAGCATGCTGGCTGCCTGGCCCGGCGTAGGCAATGTGTCAATGATAGTCGCCGAATACCTGCTGAAAAAGCTCAACTTCAAGGAGCTGGGGGAGATTAACGCGCCCTACTTCTTTGACCCCATCGGCGTCATTGCCCGGGACAGCCTGGTCGAGGCGCCGCAGTTCCCACAGAGCCGTTTCTACTACTGGAAGAACCGTAAGGGCGGCGGCGACCTGATACTGTTCATCGGCGACGACCAGCCGGCAGCCAAAAGCTACGAACTGGCTAACTGCGTGCTTGATTTAGGTATGCGCTTCCAGATAAAACGGCTCTATACCTGCGCTGCGGCGCTAAGCCGTATTCATCACACCGAGCAGCCGAGGGTGTTTGGGGTGGCGACCACCCCGGCAGTGGTGGAAGACCTGAAACAGCACGAATTGGTGCAGAAGAGCAACTTCCAGATTGCCGGACTGAACGGGTTGCTTCTGGGCGTGGCCAAAGAAAGGGATATTGATGCTGTCTGCCTGCTGGGCGAGGTGCCGACCTATGCATCGCGGATACATAACCCGATGGCAGCCCTCGCCGTGGTCAACGTGCTGGCGGAGATGCTGAACGTGAGCATTGATACCAGCGAGCTGGCGCTGCTGGCAGCGGAGACCACGGAGAGGATGAAGCAGGCGGCGGCGGAGGCGATGGGGGAGTATATAGACTACTTCACCATGCCCATCTGGGAGCAGGGCGAAGATGACGAAGAAGAGGAGGAGGAAGATTAGTGGAGCCAGGGATACCGGCTGAGGAGACCATTGCCAGCCTGGGCAATCCCGGCCAGCGGCTGACCGCCTCAAGGCTAGACTCACTATCCAGCCTGAACCCGGCGCAGATGGCGCTCTTTGAGCAGGCATGGACAGGCATTAGTGTGCGGCGGCGGCGGCAGATTCTACGGCGGCTGGTGGAGATGGCTGAGGATGATATCGCCCTGGACTTTAACAGCATCTTCCGGCACTGCCTGAAGGACGGGGACGAAGAGGTACGGACACTGGCAATAGACGGGCTATGGGAGAGCGAGGAGCCGTCACTGATTACCCCTCTGATTAAACTGCTGGAGCGGGATAGCTCGGTGAAAGTCCAGTCAGCCGCCGCCACTGCGCTGGGCAGGTTTGCCCTGCTGGGCGAGCTGGGCAGGCTGCGCTCAAACCATGCCACCAGGGTCTATAAGGCTCTGCTGGCAGCCGCTGATGATGAAAACAAGGCGCCGGATGTAAGGTGCCACGCCATGGAGGCGGTAGCCCCATCCAGCCTGCCCGAGGTGACGGCGGCTATCACGGCTGCCTATGAGAGCACCAGGCCCGGATTCAAAGCCAGCGCTGTCTATGCCATGGGTAGAAACTGTAGCCGCCAGTGGCTGCCGGTATTGCTCCGTGAGCTCGCCAGTGACGACGATGAGATACGTTATGAGGCGGCGGGGGCATGCGGTGAGCTGGGGGAAGCCGAAGCGGTGCCCGGGTTAATAGCACTCACGGATGATGCGGATGTTGATGTCCAGATAGCGGCTTTGCAGGCGCTGGGAATGATAGGCGGCAATGATGCCAGGGAGCACCTGAAGCGGTGCCTTGCCCATCCGGGGCAGGCAGTCCGCGAAGCGGCGGAGCAAGCCCTTAATGAGCTGGAGATAGGAGAA
>CAYUBP010000086.1:0-2723 GCA_964443115.1 uncultured Dehalococcoidales bacterium
GCTGCGGGCCGGCGTCGGCACCGCCAAGGGGCTGGCATTCAGCCTCAGGGTGCCGGTAGTCGGCGTTAGCACGCTGGAGGCAGATGCCTACCAGCACGCCGGGACCGGGTTGCCCGTCTGCCCGGTGTATAACGCCGGCAGGGGTGAGATTGCCACGGCTTTATACCAGATGAAAGACGGCCGGTGGTGCCGGCTGGCTGCGGAGCACATAACCACCGTTAAGGATTTAGAAATAGACACCAGGACACTATTCTGCGGGGAATTTGCCCCGGCTATTGGCCCCCGGCTGGGAATAAGGTTCGGAGAACTGGCGGTAATAGCGACGCCCGCCGCCAGGCTGCGCCGCGCCGGCTTCCTGGCGGAGCTGGGACAGATACGGCTGGCAAACGGCGACGCCGACGACCCGGTCACCCTACAACCGCTTTATCTCCGGCGGCCGCCGATTACCACACCCAGGCAGCGCTAACGGAATGGAGGCAAGAGATGGCAAACTGGCCACAGATATCAATTGACACCCAGAAGGAATACGAGAAGTGCTACGGCTGCGGACAGGACAACCCCATCGGGTTAAAGATGAAAATTTACCAGCAGGACAATACCGCCAGAGCCGAGTTCACCGCCAACAAGCTCCACCAGGGCTGGTCAGGAGTTGTCCACGGGGGCATTGTCGCCGCCCTCCTTGACGAAGTTATAAGCTACGCCGCCCTCTTCCAGGGTATGAAGACAGTAACCGCCAGGATAGAGCTGAGAATAAAGCACCCCATCCCCACCGGCGAGCCGCTCACTATCTCCGCCGCGGTAATCAGGAAGACAAGAAAGATAGCAGAAACAAGGGGCACCATATCCCTCGCGGACGGCACCGTCGCCGCCGAGGCTGAGGCGACACAGTACGTACTCAACGCAAAGTAAGTAAACAAAGCAGGTTAAACAATGACAGGTCTAAAGGCTGTTATCTGGGACATGGACGGAGTTATCGCTGACACGGCGCCATACCATCTGATGGCATGGAAGAAGGTCTTTAAAACAAGAGGCGTGGACTTCACCGGGGACGACTTCCGGCGCAACTTCGGGCAGCGCAATGACTCCATAATCAGGAACACCCTGGGCAAACAGATAACCCGGGGCGAAATAGAGGCTATCGCCCGCAGCAAAGAGACGACCTACCGACGGGCAGCCCGCGGGAAAGTAAAGCCGCTCCCCGGGGTGATTGCCCTCATGAAATCTCTGAGCGAGCACGGGTTTAAGATGGCGCTGGCTTCCTCAGCGCCAATGGCTAATATCCGGCTTGTTACACGGGAACTGGGGATAGGTGACTACTTACAGGTAGTGGTAACCGGCCAGGACGTGGCTGAGGGCAAGCCCAGCCCGCAGGGATTCCTGCTCGCCGCCCGGAAGCTGGGAGCAGCGCCGGCAGACTGCGCCGTGATTGAGGATGCCATTGCCGGCGTTACGGCTTGCCGGCGGGCAGGCATGCGCTGTATTGCCGTCACCAACACTCACCCCCGCCAGCGCCTGAGCGAGGCTGACCTGGTGATTGATACCCTGGAAGAAGTAACCGCCGATGATATTATGAAGCTAATAGAGGAGAGAATAAAGATGGAACAATCCCTGGTTCTTGTTAAGCCCGATGCCATGGAGAGAGAGCTCGCCGGCGTCATCATCGCCCGCCTGCAGAGCCTGGGGCTGAAGCTAGCGGCACTGAAGATGCTGCACATGGGTGCGTCTCTAGCCGGGCGCCACTACGCCGTTCACGCCGGCAAGCCATTCTTCAATGACCTTATAGAATACATCACCTCCACCCCGATAGTCGCCGCCGTATTCCGCGGTGAAAACGCCGTAGAGGCTATCCGGAAGGCACTGGGAGCTACCGACCCGGCTAAAGCCGGCAAGGGGACAATAAGAGGCGACTTCGGTCTGGATATCCAGCGCAACGCCGTCCATGGCTCAGACTCAGCGGAGACGGCAGAGAAAGAAATTAAGCTGTTCTTCTCCGGGGACGAGGTCTTCTAGTCTTAGCCAACCTCACACCAAACTCTGTTGCCATTGCGGGGAACATCCCCACTGTCATTCTGAGGAGCAAAGCGACGAAGAATCCGGGGCAGTGAGTCCTTTAGCCATGCTCAGGATGACAATAAAAAGGCACTTTTAGGACAAACCTTCCAGTGAAGGAGATGGGAAAAGGAGAAAAGAGGGGCTACCGCCCCTCTTAAACACCTTAACATCTAGAAAAAAGGCTACCGGTTACTGGATACGGACTACCGGCACGGCATTGCGCCACAGGTCATCAAGCTGGTAAAAATCCCGCTCAAACGGGGCAAAGATGTGGATGATAACACTGCCGAAATCAAGAAGGAGCCACCCGGAATCAGCCGTCCCCTCCACGTGGCGGGGCAGGACGCCCTCTCTCTTCAAGACATGACCTATCTCGTCATAGATAGCCTTAATCTGCCGCTCGCTCTCACCGCTGCAAATCACAAAGTAGTCAGCAAAGCTGCATATCTTGCTGGTGTCAAGCAGCACGCAGTCACCTGCCTGCTTGTTGCTTGCCGCCTCCAGCGCTTTACGGGCGATATCTATTGGTTCCAGGACTTCCAGCTCCTTTAGATTATTATACCATAACCGGAGCCTGGTGAACCCCATCCTCTTTACCCCGCCTTTGACCAATCATGGCTGTCATTGCGAGCGGAGCGAAGAATTTCTCTTTGCCCCAGATTCTTCGTCAT
>CAYUBP010000086.1:2733-6607 GCA_964443115.1 uncultured Dehalococcoidales bacterium
TTTCCTAAGAGGGGCTTCCACCTCTCTAACACCCACCTCTTCAGTCTCTCTCGGTCTCCCTTCCGTAAAGGGAGACCGAGAGAGACTTCTCCTGAAATCCCATCCGGCTATCACTCTGAGCGAGCGAAGAATCTTTCCCTGCCCCAGATTCTTCGTCATTCGCCTGCGGCGGACTCCTCAGAATGACGTTTGGGACAAGCCCCCCTCAACAGGAATGGGCAAAACATTTTGCAAGAAGGCTATACCTCTCTAACACCCCGTCATTACTAACTATGCTATACTACTATCTGATATCTGACGAGGCGGCTGAGACAGACAGAATGGCAAAGCTGCTCTTCGGGACGGGCGGTGCCCCCCACAGCTCCCGTACCCTGTCCTCAACGGACGGAATACTGCGGGTTGCCGAGCTTGGGCTGGGCTGCATGGAACTGGAGTTTGTCCAGGGTGTAAGGATGGGCGAGGCGGCAGCCCGGCTGGTCGCCGATGTCGCTGACAGAGCTGGCGTGAGACTATCAGCTCATGCCCCCTATTTCATTAACCTCAACGCCCGGGAGCCGGAGAAGATAAGAGCCAGCCAGGAACGGATAATACAGACCGCCCGCATCAGCCATATATGCGGCGCCAGAAGCATCGTCTTTCACGCCGCCTTCTACCTCGGTGACGAACCGGAGGCAGTCTATGAGCGGGTAAAGGGCTACCTGGCTGAGATAATATACCGGCTCCAGCGGGAAAATATTCATGTCTGGCTCAGACCGGAGGTTACCGGCAAGGTCAGCCAGTTCGGCACCCTGGACGAGCTACTCAAGCTCAGCACCGAGCTGGACGGGATAGCTCCCTGCATTGACTTCGCCCACCTGCACGCCCGCGCCGGCGGGGGTAACTCTTACGAGGAATTTGCCGGCGTCCTGGTCAAAATCAAGGAGCGCCTGGGAGAAAAGATGCTGGATAACATGCATATCCATGTCTCCGGCATCCGCTACAGCCCGAAGGGCGAGATAAGCCACCTGGACCTGGAAGAGTCAGACTTCAGGTATGCCGAACTCCTAAAGGCGCTGAAGGACTATGGTGCCGGGGGCATGGTCATCTGCGAGAGCCCCAATCTGGAAAAGGACGCCCGGCTGCTGCAGGAGACCTACAAAAGCCTGGCTTAGTGTCAGCGCCTGCCGTAGAATATATAGCCCATCAGCTTGTAGGCTAGCTTTGCCGCCAGGTAGGCGCAGGAAGCTGTTCCCTGCGGAGGGCATAGCTCCATCAGGTCAAAACCGACTACCTGCCTCGTCCGGCAGACCTCGCGCAGCACGTCCAGCAGCCGGTACCAGCCGATACCCCCGGGCTCAGGGGTACCCACCGCCGGCATCACCGAGGGGTCAAGAACATCCAGGTCTATTGTTATGTAAACTTGCTGAGAGAGCGCCGCCGTTATCTGCCCGGCGCTTGCCCGCCCCGAAATCACGTCCGACGCATAAAACGGGGCTATTCCCGCCCCGTCCATGAACCGGCGCTCCTCCCGGCTCAGGCTGCGGATACCCACGGGGACAACGGGGCACAGCTCCAGCACCCGCCTCATCACCGTGGCATTACCGAACTTCGTCCCCTGGTAGCTATCGCGCAGGTCGGCGTGGGCATCCAGTTGAAGCACCGAGAGGGCCTCATACCGCTCCCGGTATGCCCTCACCGCACCCAGGGTCAACGAGTGCTCCCCACCCAGCATCACCACCGTCTTGCCCTCGTCAAGTAAGCCCCGGGTCACCTGATAGACCCGCTGAACCATTTGCTCCGGGCCCGCCATGTCCGGCTGTAGACCGGGGAGGGTATAAATCCCCACCTCGCTGGTTTCCCGCTCAAGCTCAATATCATAGAGCTCCAGATATTCGGAGGCGTCAATTATCGCACGCGGACCGTGCCGGGTACCGCTGCACCACTCGGTAGTACCATCATAAGCCACCGGCAGGACTACTACCCGTGCAGACTCCCGGTCGGAGTGGGGCGGAGCAAGTCCGGCAAAGTTTCTCAGCGTTGAGAACAACTCCTCGTCAGTCACGGCTTGATGAAGACTGCCTTACGCGGGGCGTCCGGGCTTCCTCGCTCCGCTCCAGGACGTAAGTCCTGTATTCGGTAAGCTTAAGCCGGCTGCTAAGCTCAGTAATCGCCCGGTCGGCATCAAAGTCCTTGCAGGAGAAGACGTCCACGTTAACATAGCGCCGCTCAACAAAGGTATGGACACTTATGTGGCTCTCGGCAATGAAGACAAAGCCGGATATCCCCCACTCCTCAGTCTTGCCCCCCGTATACCGGAGCACATAAGGCGACGATATCTTGGTCATCCCGATCTCTGCCGGGTACCGGTCCAGCAGTTGATAGATGAAGTCCTCGCTCTGGAGAATTTCGGCGTCACTTGAATATCCATCAATTATGAGATGCATCAAACCCCCAGGTATTCGCCAGTATCAGCACTTATGGGCGGAGACGCCCAGGAACTCCTCCATGAGCGCCATGGCGCAGTACTTGCCACACATGCTGCAGGCTGAGCTGGATGAAGCATGTTTGCCATGGACCTGCCGTGCCCGCTCCGGGTTCAGGGAGAGCCTGGCCTGCTCTTCCCAGTCAAGCCTCTTTCTCGCCAGGGACATCTGCCTGTCCTTCTGCCCGGCACCCTTTACCCCCTTGGCGATGTCACCTGCATGAGCCGCAATCCGCGAAGCGATGACCCCCTCCCTGACATCATCAGGGTCGGGCAGCGCCAGATGCTCGGCAGGCGTCACATAGCACAGAAAGTCAGTGCCGGCGGCGGCGGCAACAGCGCCGCCGATAGCGCCGGTAATATGGTCATAGCCGGCGGCAATATCGGTCACCAGCGGTCCCAGGACATAGAACGGCGCCCCCTTGCAGATAGACTTCTCCAGCTTAACGTTAGCCTCAATCTGGTCTAACGGCAGGTGCCCCGGCCCCTCAACCATCACCTGGACACCAGCCCGTCTCGCCCTCTCCACCAGCTCGCCAAGAGCCAGCAACTCCTCCACCTGAGCCCGGTCTGTGGCGTCAGCCAGGCAACCGGGGCGCATGCCGTCCCCCAGGCTCAGCGTCACATCAAACTGCGCCGCCACTGCCAGCAGGCGGTCGTAATATTCATAGAGAGGGTTCTCCCGGTCATTATATAGCATCCAGCCGATGAGGAACGCCCCACCCCGGGAGACAACATCCGCCACCCTGCCCTGTCTCTTGAGACGGTCAATGGCTGACCGGGTGACCCCGCAGTGCACCGTTATGAAATCAACGCCCTCGCGGGCATGCTCCTCAATCACGCCAAACAGGTCGTCAACACTCATCTTGACGATAGCGCCAGACCTGTCTATCGCCCCAATGCCAGCCTGATAAATCGGCACCGTCCCTACCGGCAGCGGGCTAGTCGAAATAATCGCCTGCCGGATAGACGCTACATCGCCGCTGGTGCTCAGGTCCATGACGGCATCGGCTCCGCAGTCAATGGCTACCTGCAGCTTCTCCAGCTCAGTGTCAACATTGCCAAAGTCCGAGGATGTCCCGATGTTGGCATTGACCTTGGTGCTGAGCCCCCGCCCGATGCCGCACGGCACCAGGTTCTTGTGGTTTATGTTAGCCGGGATTACTATGGTGCCGTCAGCCACGCCCTGCCGGATGCACTCAACATCCAGCCCCTCACGCCCGGCTACCACCCCCATCTGGGGAGAAACGGCTCCATCCCTTGCCAGCTCAAGCTGCGTCACGTCTGCCTCCACAAAAATAAGACCAGGGGCTTTACATGTCACCTGACCCATGGTCTAGAGCAATCCGCTTCCCTACGCTCGTATTACCGAGATCAGGTACCGAGGGTTGGCACTAAATGCCTCTCAGCCTC
>CAYUBP010000087.1:0-6581 GCA_964443115.1 uncultured Dehalococcoidales bacterium
GAGGCCTTTCGCCATGCTCAGGATGATAATAAAAAGGCACTTTTAGGGCAAAGCTTTTACTAGAGGAAAGGGGACAGGGGGATGGATTTACCCAGATTAAGGTGGTGAGGTTGCTAGAACCCTATCTAACCGCTATAATCAGGGTGTGAAGGCAAGGGGCTTGCATAGCTGGCAGGTCAGCACCAGCGAGGCACGTGGCATACAGCAGGCGCTGGCAGCGCAGGTGTCAAGAAGCGGTAAGGTAACATCCCCCCGCTTCATCGCCGGCGTGGATATCTCAGCGCCGGGGGCGGATGGTATAGCTACCGGCGCGGTCGTGGTTGTGGAATACCCCGGACTGAGGCTGGTTGAAGTAGCCACGGCTCAGGGACATCCTGGCTTCCCTTATGTCCCGGGGCTGTTATCATTCCGTGAGTTGCCATTATTACTGGCTGCCGGTGAGAAGCTGGGCGTTGTTCCTGACCTTATACTGGCAGATGGTCAGGGGATTGCCCACCCCCGCCGTCTGGGAATTGCCTCCCACATGGGGCTGCTGTGGGATATGCCGACCATCGGCTGTGCCAAGTCCGTGCTCTGCGGCGAATATGAGACGCCGGGGGATACCCGCGGCAGCTACACGGCACTGGTAGACCGGGGGGAGACTATCGGTGCTGCGGTGAGGACGAAGACAGGGGTAAAGCCGGTCTACGTCTCCATCGGTCACAGGGTTGACCTGGAGGCGGCGGTATACTGGGTGCTGGAGATGTGCCGCGGCTATCGTTTACCAGAGCCTGCCCGGTTGGCGCATCTGGCAGCCGGTGGGAATCTGGATAGAAAGGCTTTCGGGAGATATGCAGGAGCTATGGGATAAGCTGGAGGACTTGCGGGCTAGAGTCACCACGGCGCTGGTGCATCTTTGACATTGCTGGCAAGGAAAAAGAGGTTAGCCGTCTGGAGAAAGAGTCAGCCGGGGCCGACTTCTGGCTGGACCGGACTAAGGCGCAGAATGTCATGCGGCAACTGGCGAAATATAAGCTTGTGGTTGAGGAGTGGCGGGGGGTAGAGAAAGAGTTCGCCGAGACCGCCGAGCTTGCCGCCTTAGCCGAGAACGAAGGGGACAGCTCGCTTGAAGCCGAGATTGAGTCCCGCGTAGACAGTCTTGCCGACCGGCTTGGTGAGCTGGAACTGGAGACGGCATTCACCAGCGAGTACGACTCCCGGGATGCTCTCCTGGCGGTTCACGCCGGGGCGGGGGGCACCGAGTCCCAGGACTGGGCGGAGATGCTGCTGAGGATGTACCTTCGCTGGGCGGAGCGTCGCGGCTACCAGGCAGAGGTGCTGGATACCTCCCCGGGCGAGATAGCCGGTATTAAGAGCGCCATCATTGAAATCAGGGGAGACTACGCCCGCGGCTATCTCAAGTCGGAGCACGGCATCCACCGGCTGGTCCGCCTCTCCCCGTTTGACGCCGACCACGGGCGGCATACCTCGTTCGCCCTGGTGGAGGTCATGCCCGAGGCGGAAGCTGACGTTGACCTGAAGATACCCCCCGAGGACATCAAGATTGACACCTTCCGCTCAAGCGGACCGGGAGGGCAGCATATGCAGAAGACGAGCAGTGCTGTGAGAGTCACCCACCTGCCCACGGGGCTGGTGGTTATCTGCCAGAACGAGCGCTCCCAGCACCGTAACAAAGCCATAGCCATGAGGATACTGGAGGCCCGCCTGCTGGAGAGGGAGCTGGCAAAGCAGACGGAAGAGAGGACAAAGCTCAAGGGCAAGCACGTCGCCGCCCGCTGGGGCAACCAGATAAGGAGCTATATCCTCCACCCCTATAAGCTGGTCAAAGACCACCGGACGGACTACCAGACCAGCGACGCCGATGCCGTGCTGGACGGTGAGCTGGACGGTTTCATCAACGCCTATCTGCGGTCGGGCTTAGGCAGAGAAGAATAAATTTACAAACTACCCTGCCCCTTTTCCGTTATAAGAGAGGGGAAGCAATAACGGCAGACCGAGGCTAGGCAGGGTGTCAAAGAGGGGCACAGCCCCTCTTAAGAAAAAAACAATCCCCTTCCCCTCCAAAGGGGAGGTTGCCTCAAGAGTCATTCTGATGAGCGGAGCGATGAAGAATCCGGGGCGGTGAGGCCCTTCGCCATGCTCGGCATGATAATAAAAGGGCACTTTAGGGCAAAGCTCCTAGCAGGGGAAGGGGATTAAGGGGATAGGGATAAAGATTAATACTTCCTTAACAAAGTGAAGCTAGACTGGAAAGGTAGCCAAATTCTCGTTGCTGCTTGGGAGTTCTGCCCCGTGTCCGTTCTGCTATAATGAGAACAACCGAAATCAGAGGGTATGCGTGATTAGAAAGCTCAACATAATTCTTATCGTAGCCGTCGTGCTGGTCTCGCTCTTGGCTAATGCAGCGCCCGTCCAGGCACAGGGAAAGCTGACAGTGCTGGAGAGCTCGGCTCAGGCCGGCTTTCCGGCAAGGCTCACCTTCAGCCTGTCAGCCTCAAGCGGCGCTAGTATTACCGACATCCGCCTGCGCTATATCGTTGAGCAGGCGGACTTTGCCGAAGTCGTCAGCGAGGCTTATGTTGAGTTCACCCCTGCCACTCTGGTTAATGTCACCTGGAGCCTGGAAACGCTGAGGACCGGCGGGCTACCGCCGGGGGTCAGCGTGGACTACTGGTGGGTAGTCACTGATGCCGCCGGCGGCAGGGTGGAGACGCCCCGGCAACAGGTACAGTTTAATGACAACCGCTACCAGTGGCGCGGCTTGACTGAGAGCAATGTGACTATCCAGTGGTATGACGGCAGCGACTCCTTTGCCACGGAGCTGATGGCGGCGGCACAGGACGCGCTCGCCCGCCTTGCCACCGATACTGGCGCTCATCTGGAGACACCGGTGGGCATATATATCTACGCCAGCACCGCCGACCTTCAGGGGGCGCTGGTCTATCCCAGCGAGTGGACGGGGGGCGTAGCCTATGTCCAGTTCAGTACCATCGCTATTGGCATCTCCCCGCTTCAGCTTGACTGGGGGAAGGGGGCGATTGCCCACGAGCTGACTCACATGGTGAACCACCAGATGACGGCCAGCCCCTACGGCGACCTGCCTACCTGGCTTGATGAGGGACTGGCGGTGTATGCCGAGGGGATGCCCAGCCCCGCCTACACCAGCAGCCTCTACCAGGCGGTAGTCGGCGACAGTCTTATTTCAGTGCGCAGCCTGTCCAGCCCCTTCTCCGCCTATCCCGACCTGGCTACCCTTTCCTATGCTGAGAGCTATAGCCTGGTCTCCTTTCTCATCCAGGATTACGGACAGCCGAAGATGCTTGAACTGCTGAATACTTTCAAACAGGGCAGCGGCTACGATGAAGCTCTGTCCAGGGTCTACGGCTTTGACATGTACGGTCTGGACTCCTTGTGGCAGGACTACGTCCGGCAGCTATACCTGCCGGCGAGCCAGTCTCCCGCCACCCAGTCCCCGGCTACCCAGACACCGGCCAGTCAAACGCCGGCTGCCGGGGAGACAAAGATTCCCCTGGTGTTAATCGCAGTCACAGCCGTACTGGCAGCCCTGCTCCTTCTCGGTATTGGCGTGCTTGTCAGGGCACGGAGGCGGAGCCGGTGAAGAAGTCTTTTACCATCCACGACCTGCCCGCCGCCGAGCGCCCGCGGGAGAGGCTGCAAAAGCTAGGGGTGGAAGCGCTGTCCGCCCAGGAAATACTGGCGCTGCTCCTGGGGCGCGGCATCGCCGGCGAGTCGGTCATGGTCACCGCCCAGAGGCTCCTGAGCCACTTCGGCAATCTCAAGGGCATTGCTGCGGCTTCGGTGGAGGAGCTGTCGCAGGTGAAAGGGATTGGTCTGGCTAAAGCCGCCCAGATTAAGGCTGCCTTTGAGCTTGCCAGCCGGGTTGAGGGCTACTCCGGGGCTGACGATAGGCCGGTGGTCAAGACCCCGGAGGACGTCGCCAGCCTGGTGAAAAGCAGGCTGAAGGACAAGAAAAAGGAGTATTTCCTGGCGCTGCTGCTGAATACGCGGAACCAGCTAATTAGGGCTGCCGAGATTTCGGTGGGCAGCCTGGATAGCAGCATCGTCCACCCCAGGGAGGTCTTCACCGAGGCAATCGCTGCCAGCGCCGCCTCGGTAATCTTCGTTCACAACCACCCCTCCGGCGACCCGGAGCCCTCCGAAGATGACATAAACCTGACCAGGCGGCTTACTCAAGCGGGACAGATTCTGGGTATAGATGTCCTTGACCATATAATCATCGGCGATAAGAAATACCTGAGCCTGAAAGGCAGGGGGCTATTTTAATGGGTATCTACCCTATCCCCTCATGGGCACCCCTATAGGAGGATAGGACTCCCCCCTTACAAGGGGGAAAGGTAATAAGGATGTTAAAGAGGAACGAAGTTACTCTTTTAGAACCCTCCCCCTCTCCTTAGGAAGGAGAGGGGGACTTAAGGGGGTGAGGTTAAGAAACCTCTAATCAGGGCGTGATAATGAAAAAAATCATCTCCATAATCTTCTCGACATTACTGCTTGCAAGCCTGCTGGCTGGCTGCGCTGCCAGTGGAGCGCCGGCTTCGGGGGGGACTCTCAACCTGTACGGCATTGACCCCTATACCCTTGACCCGGCGGTCTCCGGCGAGATGACCTCGCATGACTATATCGTGCAGATATACAGCGGTCTGGTGACGCTGGACGAAAACCTGGAGCCGGCCCCGGATATCGCCGAGAGGTGGGAGCCGAGCGATGATGGTAAAGCCTACACCTTCTACCTGCGAGATGATGTCAGGTTTCACGACGGCAGGGGGGTTACGGCGGAGGATGTGAAGTACTCCTGGGAGCGGGCTTGCGACCCGGCTACCGGCTCGCAGACAGCAGCCAGCTTTCTGGGTGACATTGTCGGGGCAAAGGACGTGCTGGCGGGCAATGCCACGGAGATAAGCGGCGTCCGGGTCATTAACGACTACACGCTGGAGGTAACCATAGATGCCCCCAAGTCTTACTTCCTGTACAAGCTGAGCTACACCACGGCCTATGTTGTTGACCGGGCTAACGTGGAATCAGGAGGGGTGTGGTGGCTCCGCCCTAACGGCACCGGTCCTTTCCGGCTCAAGCAGTGGGATATAAATAGCCAGCTGGTACTGGAGAGGAATGAGTACTACTACAGAGAGCAGGCTAAGGTTGATTCCGTGGTCTTCCATCTGTGGAGCGGAGTGCCAATGGACCTGTATGAGACCGGTGAAATTGATGTTACTGAAGTAAGCTCATATTACATTGATAAAGCGCAGGACGAGCGGGGCAGCTTCTATGGGCAGCTTTCAGTAGCGCCGGAGCTCAGCTTCTTCTACATCGGTTTCAATGCCACCAGACCGCCGTTTGATGACCCCGACATCCGCCGCGCTTTCGCCATGGCGGTTGACAGGGATAAGATAGCCTCCATACTGTTCAAAGGCATGGTGCAGCCGGCTGATGGCATACTGCCGCCGGGCATACCCGGCTACAACGAAAACCTCACCGGGCTGGATTTTGACCCGGCTGGAGCCAGGGAGCTGATTAAGAACTCAGAATATGGCGACGTGTCGGGCCTACCACCAATTACCATTACCACCGCCGGCTGGGGAGGGCTGATTTCTCCTGAGCTTGAGGCTATCATCAACGAGTGGCGAATCAACCTCGGGGTGGAGGTAACGGTCAGGCAACTTGAGCCGGAGAGGTTCCTCTACAACCTGAAGGAGGAAAAGGACGAGATGTTTGATGCTGGCTGGGTGGCGGACTACCCGCACCCCCAGGACTTCCTGGAAATCCTTTTCCGCACCGGCACCGATGCCAACTACGGCGAGTACAGTAACACAGAGGTTGACAGCCTGCTGGAGACGGCGGGCGCCGAGCTGGACTACGAGAAGAGCCTGGGGCTATACCGGCAGGTGGAGCAAATGCTGATAGAAGATGCCGCCTGCATACCACTGTGGTTCGGGAAAAACTACGTGCTGGTCAAGCCCTACGTTGGGGGTTACAAAATGAACCTGCTGAGCACGGCGGTGCTCAGTGAGGTTTACGTTGAGCCTCACTAGTCTTTGGCAGTAAACTTCTTCTTCTACTTTTCGCCCACCAACCTTAGTAATTTCTCTAACCTTTTTTTATCAATATCTTTCAATTCGTCGATTTCAATGTGTTTCATCGTTTTCCCGCCGCCGTCAAAAAGGGCCACTTCTGCCCTGGAAAGTCCCTTGGTTGAAAAACCTAAATTGACATGGTCTTTCAGGGCAACAATATAATATTTTCCGTCAGCGAAGGCGGGGACGCCCCATTTCATCTCTTCTCTTGCATCAGGAAATGTCTCAAAGATGAGCTTTCTTAGTTCCTGGCAAATCTCTTTTTGCGGCGATTTTTGTTTTTGAATATAGTCGTCAACTTTATCATTCATGCTCTGTCCATTTGAGCAAAATCGCAGCGGAGGGGGTGGGATTCGAACCCACGGTCGACTTGCGCCGACAACGGTTTTCAAGACCGTCACCATAGGCCACTCGGACACCCCTCCCCCGCCAAATAGTATAAGAAGTCAGCCTTCCGGCGTCAAATAG
>CAYUBP010000088.1:0-6505 GCA_964443115.1 uncultured Dehalococcoidales bacterium
CCAACACCCTATCCTACACTCTTTCCCTACACGACGCTCTTCCGATCTACTTCGGTGCTTTATAGCCCGCCAGGGTCTTTTTGCAGAAGGCGATAAGCTCTTCGCCGGTAACTGTCGCCCCCTTCTTTAAAACCACCACGGCGTGGACCCTCTCCACCCAGTACGGGTCGGGAATGCCGATAACCGCCGCCTCCAGGACTGCGGGGTGCCGGTAGAGAACCTCTTCAACCTCCCTGGGATAGACATTCTCGCCGCCGGAGATAATCATGTCCTTTTTCCGGTCAGCAATGTAGATATAGCCTTCATCGTCGTAGTATCCCATGTCTCCGGTATGCAGCCAGCCGTCAACAATGCTGGCCTGCGTGTCATCGGGTCTGTGCCAGTATTCAGCCATGATGTGTTTACTGCGGACGGTTATCTCGCCCAACTCACCGGGCGCAACATCCCTGCCATCGTCGTTTAGAATTCTGACCTGCACGCCGATATCGGGCCTGCCTGCCGACGTGAGCTTCTTCTGTTCCGCCACCGGTCTGTCCAGGACATTATGGTCTTCCCGGGACAGGTGGGAAATAGCGGGCCCGCTTTCACTCTGCCCGTACCCCTGGGCGAAGATAGACCCGAATACCCTGATTCCTTTCTTCAGCAGCTCAAGGGGCATGGGTGAGGCACCATACCACAGGAACTTCATTGAACTGATATCATACCTGTCAAGGTCAGGCAGGCTAAGCATGGCTGCCAGGTGGGTCGGCACGATGTCCATGTGGGTAGCCCGCTCGTCCTGGATAGTCTGTAATGTGACCTGCGGGTCAAAGGACTTCAGGATGATGTTACACCCCCCGACGTACAGCGAAGACCGGAAATGGGTGTTCCCGGCAATGTGAAAGAGAGGCGTAACCAGTACCCGCCTGTGTCCGGGCTGGAGCTCCATATCTATGACCAGAGTCCTGGAGTCTTCAATCTGGCGGCGCTGGGTATACAGTGCCCCGCGGGGCACACCGGTGGTGCCGCTGGTATAGACGATGCAGAGGGGGTCGTCCGCTTCTATCTGGCTGTCAGGCTCCTCCCCCCCGTGTGCCGCCAGCAGGTCATCGTAAGCGAGCATCCCCGGGGCAGAGCTTTCCAGCAGGATGTAGTTCTTGACCCCGGGCAGGCAGGGCCGCAACGAGTTCGCTACCTCAAATAGCTCCGGGCCAACAAAAAGGGGGCCGGCTTCCGAATAGTTGATAATGTAGTCCAGTTCGCTTGCTTTCAACCTTGGGTTGAATGGCGAGGCGATAAACCCTCCCTTCATCGCCGCCCCGTAGATTTCAGCGTACTCCAGCGAGTTCCAAGAGAGAACGCCGATGACGTCCCCCTTCTTTACCCCCAGACTGTGCAGGGCATGTATCAGCTTGTTTACCCTGGTGTTGAATTCGGAGAAGGTTACCCTCTCCGTCCCGCAGACAAAGGCTTCCCGGTCGGGATACAGTAGGGCATTCCTATAGACTATACCGGCAAAGGTGTCTATTTCGTACCGGCATAGCTCCTGTAATATGTTTACTGGCATCCTTGCCCCCGCCTCACTTCTTGCTGCCTCTCCGGCGCTGCCGGTACACCTCAATATAACGCCTGGCATATTTATCGCGGCCTATAATCAGGTCAGCGGCGGCGACAGAGGGACGTACCCTAGCGGCATCCGTAATCAGGCAGTTGACACCGGCGGCGATAGCCATCGCCACGAAAACATTGTTAAGGAGCTCACGGTCGGGTAAGCCGAAGGAAGCATTGCTGGCTCCCAGCACCACGTTTACTCCCAGCTCAACCTTAATCCTCCGGATAGCTTCAATTACTGCCCTCCCAGAGCCGGTGTCAGCCCCCACGGCAAAAGTCAGGCAGTCGATTATTACGTCCTCCCGGGAAATGCCTGCTGCCTCAGTGCGCTCCAGAATCTTGTGAGCAATGCCCACCCTCCGCCCGGCGTCCCTGGGGATACCTTCGTCATCCTGCACCAGTCCTATGACGGCAGCCCCGTATTCTTTCACCAGCGGCAGGACACGGGCCAGAGAGCGCTGCTCACCGCTAACCGAGTTAATAAGTGCCTTACCCCTGTAGACTTTAAGTGCGGCTTCCAGGGCCTCAGGGCTGGTGCTATCAAGGCACAGGGGTAAGTCCACGGTATCCGTCACCGCCTGCACCGCCCGGGGGAGCAGGTCTACCTCGTTGACGCCGAATGTCCCCACGCTGACATCAATAATGTCGGCTCCAGCCCCGGCTTGAGCCAGGGCTTCCCGGCGGATGATATCCAGGGCGCCCGCTTTCAGAGCCTCAGCCAGCTTCTTCTTGCCGGCTGGGTTGATACGCTCACCGATAAGAACCGTGGGGCGGTCATCGCCGATAATCACTTCTCTGCCGGGGCTTGATACACGGGTTTCCATCAATTAATTCCCCCTCTCTTCCCATCCTTAATCCGGTACTGCCCCAGGTAGGTCGCCTGGAGAAAGGTGTCATTGAAATTGGGGGCGCTGGCTAACTCAACATATCTTACCCGGGGGGCAATTTCCTGAGCCTCAGCCCGCTTGTCCAGAGAAATGAGAGCCAGCCTGGCGCCCATACCGGCAGCGTTTCCTACCTGCCGGAAACGGTTCAATGGCAGTGACGGCAGCATCCCGATGGTCAGCGCACTGCTGACACTGATATACGTACCAAAGGCGCCGGCGATGGTTATCTGGTGTATTTCATCTTCGGGGACGACTCCCTCTTCCAGAAGCACCTGGATGCCGGTGCGGATGGCAGCTTTGGCAAGCTGCAGCTCTCTTATGTCCTGCTGGGTGATGGTAATGGCGGGCTGCCCGTCCCTCTCCTCCTCAGTAACCAGCACGAATTCCTGCACCCCGCTGCCGGTGCGAACGCGGGGATGGCTGAGCATCCTGCCGCTGTCATCAATGACCTTAGCCAGATAAAGCTGAGCCAGGGCATCAAGCATTCCCGACCCGCAGATGCCGACCGGCGGTGCCTGGTCTATAGTCTGGTACTGGACGCTATCGCCGGCTATCCTGAGGTGCTCAATAGCTCCTGTGGCTGCCCGCATGCCGTACTTGATGTGACCCCCTTCAAAGGCAGGACCGGAGGCGCAGGAGACGGTGCTGACAAGGCCCCTGTTTACCAGGGAGACCTCGGTGTTCGTGCCGATGTCAATAGCGATTACCGGCTCTTCGTCCCGCCACGCTTCTGCTGCCAGCAGCATCGCCACGTGGTCGGAGCCCACGAAGCCAGCGATGTTTGGCAGCAGGTAAACATAGGCTCCGGGGGCGGTGTTTAAGCCCAGGTAACGGGCCTTGACATCCATGACCCGGCTGATAGCTGGCACGAAGGGCGAGACCGCCAGTTGCCTCACCGGAAGACCGAGGAGCAGGTGGTGCATGGCGGTGTTGCCAGCGACTACCGTCTCAACAATCTCTTCTGTCATGGCGCCGGCCTCGGCGCACAGCTCATCAGCCAGCTTATTGATAGCGCTGGATGCCAGCTCCTGCAGGGCGGCGCCCTCTTCCGGGGAGCGGGCAGCGCCGGTAATACGGCTGATAATGTCCTCTCCGTAGCTAAGCTGTGGGTTCATAGCTCCCCGGGCAGCCAGAGTCCGTCCGCTCGCCAGGTCAACCAGGTAGCCGGCAATTTTGGTGGTACCAAGGTCTATAGCCAGCCCCAGCTGACGGCTTGTCCCGGGAAGGATGGCTACCACTTCGTCATTGCGGACTACCACCTGGCACTCCCACTTCCACGACCGCAGCCGGTCGGGAAGGGTGTGCAGGACATCAATATCCACTTTAGTGCAGTGTATGTTATATAGCTGGTTGAGGGCGTCAAGAAGGCGGTCAGCATCAGCCGCGGGCGCTGACAGGGACGGGACGGCTAATTGCAAGTGGTACGCCTGGACCGGCGGCGCCGGCGGGACTATTATCTCAAGCCCCTCCACCTGGAGTCTTTGCTGGGTGGTCATAGACTCAGCCGGCACAGATAGCCTGACATCGCTCCGGGGGCAAGTCTGGCAGGCAAGACGCCAACCCTCCGCAAGTTCCTGCGCGGTAAACGCTTTCCGTTCGGCGGACGATGGGGGAAAGACGGTCCCGCTTAGAACCTGCACCCTGCAGGAGTGGCACATCCCCTTACCCCCGCATATGCTGCTGATACCCACGCCCAGCCGGCGAGCGCAGGCAAGAAGAGACTTGCTTCGCTGGCACTCTCCTCTCCGCCCCACGGGTTCAAAATCAATAGTATGATTGGTCATTTTCCCGCCCCGGCCCTATACGGATACTTTATAAGAACAGGCCTGGTTCAGGCTGCAAGCAGCACAGGCTCCGGCTTTTGCCCTGTTTGTCATCTGCGGTCCCATGCCCAGCACCATGGAGATTGACTTGCGGGGAACCATCATCCCCGAAGAGGTCAGGCCCACGCCGATTTCTCCCGCCGGCGCCATCTCAAACAACTGCCGCTGCCGGGTAATGGGTAGACCGGGCATACCCGGGTTGACGGGGCTGCCTGTCCGGTAGCCACGGCATGACGCCTCGCCGACAAGAAACCTGCGCATGTATTCAGCCAAGGAATCTATAGCGGCGCTGCCGATGCCATCCAGGAGCACGCCGCGCAGCGGCTCGCCCCGGCGGAAGCAGGCTTTCACCTCCTCTTCCAGCCCGGGGCCGATGGTGCCGATTACCACCGCCAGCTCTTCAGCCCCGTCCAGGAGCGGGGCGGCAGTCTCCATAAGCAACTGCCGTACGGTGATTTCAGCCACGGGGTAGATTTCATAGGCTGCCGCCGGCTTCAGCAGACAAGCCTTATGAACACCAGCTATCAGTTCCAGTCCAAGACTCCGGGTCTCAGTCCTTACCCTAGCATACTGGGCACCCGCCCGGCGCAGCACTTCTCCAGTGTCCACTCTGAGGGGAATATTACGGATTACGGGCATAATCCATCCCTACTTATATACGCCGTATTCCCTAGTAAAGTCAACCATTGCCCTGACGTTGTCCGGCTTTACGTTATCAAAGAACGCACAGTTAGCCATGATATAACCACCGCCTTTGCCGCAATTATCAATAAGTTTCCTAGCGTAGTCTTTCACCTGCTCCACTGTGCCTATGGTCAACAGGTCCATAGGCATGTTGCCCGCTACACAGGCTACGTCCCCCAGCATTTTCTTGGCTCTAATCATATCCACTTCGTCAAACAACCAGACAGTCTTGCCTTTAGGTAAGTCCCGGATAACCTCCAGTCGTGAGTTATACCCTCCCTCAGCCCACAAGAACGGTACCACTCCCTCGTCAATCAGTCCCAGGATGATTTTCTTCAGATAGGGCCAGTAGAATTTCTTATACTGTTCATCAGAGAGGAAACCATCGGCGCCTTTGTGTAGAGGTAAGAATATCAGAGGATTTGCATTCATGTTCGCCTCGGCTACCCCTTTCTGAATCCAGAATGGCGTCATTCTATCCATAGCTTCGATTAGCTTATCAGGCTGCCGGTATATATCCGTCATTATTCCCCTAGTGCCTCTGAGGGTGTCGCCGAGTATGTCATAAGGTGCCTTGGTATAGCCCCCCTGACCTGAAGGAAATCCCAACCCCGGCATCTCCTTCTCAAACGCAGCGAAATATCCCAGCCACTTCAGGGCTTCGCTGCCAGCTTCCAGGAGGGCTTTAAAGGCAGCCTGAACTTCGGGCAGGCCGTAGGGGAAAAAGATAATGCCCGTCCCGTACATTTCATTGATCGTAGTGAGGTTAGGGAGTTGCTTGAAGGGCTCCAGGGCTCCGAATATGCGCGGCAGCAAGGTGGTGTTAAAGAAATGCGTTGGGTCCTGTAAAAAGGCATCATATTCGTCCGCCTTCATGTATTCGCCTTCGTTACACTGGTAGGAGAGGTTAGGCGGGACCCCGTGACCGGGCCACCTGTATAATTTGTAGTCAAGGATGTCAAAGAACCTCCCCGGGCCGGGTGCCACGCAGCCGAAGTGCGCATCCGGCTGAAAGTCCATATAGAATTTTTTCCAGGCACTGTTGGCTTTTTCATAGTCGTACATGACTTCACGAGGGGTCAGCCCGGAATAAAAGGCGGGGAAAAAGCTGGGTATCAGTAAGACCGGCACCCTGTCTGGCTTTTTCCTCATCTGGATGGCGTCTTTTATCCTGGTTACCCTCTCTTTATACAGTTTCTCCGCTTCGGGGCTAACGAACTTAACGCCCTCCGGCGAAAGCCATTTTTGAAAACGCGCCTCCTGTCTTTCGTCCGGTGACATTTCCTCCCATTTCTTTTCCATCTCCGTCACCTCCTGCTCATTTCCTGGGGCCTGGATGGCTATTTAGCACCTACCCACTTCTTAGCCAGGGAAACGCCGACCATGGCATCCCGGCCGTAGGCATCGGCACCGGTATACTGCTTTACCTCCTCGGTAATCTGGCCGCCGCCAATCATGACCTTCACACTGTCCCTAGATCGGAAGAGCGTCGTGTAGGGAAAGAGTGTAGGATAGGGTGTA
>CAYUBP010000089.1:0-6502 GCA_964443115.1 uncultured Dehalococcoidales bacterium
AGATGGAATCTCGTGACTGGAGTTCAGACGTGTGCTCTTCCGATCTCGCCTGCTTACGCTCGGTGATATCACGGGCTACTGCTAGAATCTCAGCGGGCTGTCCGTCAGGCTCTCGTATGAGACTGTAGTTAATCTCGGTGGTAATTACGGACGTATCCTTATGTACCAGCTCAAGCTCCAGCGCCCTCGACTTCAACCTTTCCCCTTGCTCTTTTCCTTCCCCGGTCATTGTTTCCGCAAAAACCGCCATGGCGCGCTTAAACGAGGCAGGCGTAAAAATCTCCTGCATCTTCTTAGCCATCGCCTCTTCCACATTGTAGCCCAATAGGCGTTCCACGGATGGACTAATATAGATGACGCGGGTCGGATCAGCAGCGTCCACAGTCCAGATAACGTCTGTCGCATTTTCGGCGAGCAGGCGGTAGCGCCTCTCACTCTCTCTCAGTATTCCCTCCGCCCGCTTACGCTCGGTGGTATCCTTGGCTATACCAAAGACGCCGATGATTTTAGCGCCTATCACTATCGGTATATTCGTAACGTCAAGATTGATTCGGCGCCCATCTTTACTTATTACGGTGGCATAATAATACTGTGTCTCCCCTGTTTTTGCCCTGTTAAAATGTTGTCGTACCCTTTCGAGGTCTTCAGGAATTAATATGGGCTCGAAAGTCATATTGAGAAATTCCCCTGACGAATAGCCAGTAATTCGGCAGGCGGATTGATTGACACTGGTGAATGCTCCATCCAGGTCAAGCGCATAGACTGCCTCCGGGTTGTACTTGAAAAGAGAGCTGTATAATTGTTGGCTCTTATCGAGCTCTTCCTCAATTTTCTGGCGCTCGCTGATGTCGCGGCAAACACTGAGTATAAGGGTCTCGCCACCGACCTCAATGGCACGGGAACGCATTTCAACCGGCATTCTGGCACCATCTTTTCCAAGATGAACACTTACGAAGGTGCTCTCTCCCTTTTCCAGTGTTTCTTTTACCCGCGAGTCAAACAGCCTGGCATACTCTGGGGTAGCAAGACCCCGCCGGTTCATCGCCATCAACCGTTCTCTGCTTAAGCCCCGGGATTTATGGGCTGTTTCATTGACATAGACAAAGCGCCCGTCAGGGCGATACAGGAAAACAGAGTCAGTTACGTTATCAAGGAGCTGCGCCCTTAATTCTACTTCCTCCTCCATCTTCGTCCGTTCCAGCACCAGCCTGGAGACCAGGTAGGTAGCAAAGGCACCGACCATCAATACAAAGAAAGCATCAATTGCAAGCTCCATCCATTCCGCCGAGATGGGAGAGATGCTGGCTACGAAAGCCGGAATGCGTAATACGTCGCTCAGCACTGTAAGAATAGCCGCCAGAATGAAGGCGCCGGTGCAAATGACGACCAGCTTGTCTCTGGTGCGTCGCGTGGTTTCCATTAGCCTCATGTGTCCGCCTTCTTAGCTTCCCCGGCTTATTGCGGTAACATGGCTGGTCTTTGCGCTGATTGTCTCTATTTGAGCCGCAGTAAATAGCCTCCAACCCCGCCAGTCTCTGTACTCAATATCGGCAAATACCCCATCATTTAACCATCTGAAGAGGGTATTCCTGCTGATACCGACCATCCGGCAGACCTCGGCTGTTCTATAATAGGTCTGGTCATTAATAACCACAGGCATGGTTCTATCTCCTAACCCTAGATAGGTATACCATAGCCTATCGCTTTCTGTTAAAGAAACCCCCCGTTGGTACTGGCCAGCCCCGTACTTTAGTCCCAGTCATTCATCCGGGCGATAATACCAGCCGCATGAGACAGGTTCTACACCATACTGGAAACGAACTGTGATATAATTCCCCGTAATGACAACAGTGGTAACCGGCGCCAGCGGACATGTAGGCGCTAATCTGGTGCGCGCCCTGCTTGCCCGGCAGCGTCCGGTGCGGGCACTGGTCCACGTACACCAGCAGGCAATCAGCGGGCTCGGAGCCGACCTTGCCGGGGGAGACATCTGCGACCCGGCATCGCTATCCACCGCCTTTAGAGGCGCCGAGGTCGTTTACCACCTTGCCGCCGACATCTCCATACTTGCCGACCGGCGGTCAAGGCTGGAAGCCACCAACATTACCGGCACACGGAACGTGGTAGAAGCCTGCCTCCGCTGCGGAGTCCGCCGCCTCGTCCACTTCAGCTCAATCCATGCTATGAATCAGGAACCGCTGTCTGTGCCGGTGGATGAATCACGTCCTTTAGCCCGCTCCCGGCGCTGCCCTCCCTATGACCGCTCCAAAGCCGCCGGAGAGGAGGAGGTGCGGCGGGGGATTGAACAGGGGCTGGACGCTGTCATCATCAGCCCCACGGCAATTATCGGACCCCATGACTACCAGCCATCCCACCTCGGCGAGGCGCTCCTCGCCCTGGCTCGCGGCAGGTTGCCGGCACTGGTCGCCGGCGGCTTTGACTGGGTGGATGTTCGCGACGTTGTCGCCGGAGCGATACAGGCGGAGCAAGAAGCCCCCGCCGGCGCCAAATACCTGCTCTCCGGGCACTGGATGTCACTGCCTGACCTGGCTAACCTGGTAGCGGAGATAACCGGTGTCCCGGCACCGCGTTTTATCTGCCCGGCGTGGCTCGCCCGCACCGGCGCCCCGTTTACCACCGCCGCCAGCCGCCTTTCGGGGAAACGACCGCTCTATACCAGCGTCTCAATAAGGGCACTGTGCAGCAACCGCAATATCAGCCACGAGAGAGCCACCCGCAACCTTGGTTACCAGCCGCGCCCGTTACGGGAAACGCTGGCTGACACCATCCGCTGGTTTCAGGAGGCGGGGCAGCTTGCCCGGCTAAGGCAAGGAGCAAAGAGGGCACAATGAACGAGCCGGTCTTTTTTAATAGTCTCCTCATCGGCTGGCTGAGTCTGGCGGCAGCCGTCTTTGTGGCGCTGCTCTTTGTTGCCGCCCCCTACGGGCGCCACTCCCGCAGCGGCTGGGGACCCGCTGTCAGCAGCCGAGCGGGGTGGGTCATCATGGAAGCACCGGCGCCCATAGTGTTCGCCATTTGCTTCTTACTGGGCAGCAATACCAGGACAATAACAGTGCTGGTCTTGCTCGGCTTATGGGAGCTGCATTATATACACCGGGCTTTTATCTACCCCTTTGGGCTGAGGAGCGGTGGCAGGCGGATGCCGCTGACAGTTATCGGCTTCGGTATTGTCTTCAACATGGTGAACGGCTATCTCAACGGCCGCCATATATTCACCTTCTCCGGCGCCTACTCCAACGAGTGGATTACCGACCCGCGGTTTGTTGCCGGAGCAGCGCTTTTTATCGCCGGCTTCATAATTAACCGCAGGGCTGACCGGATACTCCGCAACCTCCGCAAGCCAGGCGAGTCAGGCTACCGGATAGCGGACTGCGGTCTATACCGCTGGGTATCCTGTCCCAACTACCTTGGTGAGATAGTAATCTGGACGGGGTGGGCAGTAGCTACCTGGTCGCTGGCGGGACTGGCGTTCGCCATGTGGACAATCGCCAACCTTGCTCCCCGCGCCCGGTCACACCACGCCTGGTACCGGCAGCAATTCCCGGACTACCCGCCCGGGCGCAAGGCACTCCTTCCCGGGCTATGGTAACGGGTAATACCGGTCTTTTTCCCACTTCAACCTATCCCCTGCCCTTTCCATTGTTAGGGAAGCTGAACAAGGTGTCATAGAGAGGTATAGCCCCCCTTAAGAAAAAAGAATCCCCTTCCCCTTGATAAGGGGAAGGGGATGAAGGGTATGGGGTTAAAGCCTCCCTCAAGGCAGACTGAACAGGTTATTCTTATCAGCCTCAGCCTGCGAGCGCCGGAGCAGGATTTTAGCCATGCTGTACATTATGTCAAACGGATGGTCATCGGTAAGAGTGTTCACCCACCTTGCCTTATCCAGGGCAATCTCCTCCGTGTCCTCCCCTTTGCCCAGCCGCGCCAGCATCTCCCTGTGATAGGACTCGGTCGCCCCCAGGGCTTTGCGGAAATAGCCAGCCACGTCTTCTTCTATCACGTAGTTATGGCTTAAGACCCCCCGCCTTGCGGGCAGAGCGGCAAGCTTGCGGATGCTTTCGCAGTAAGCCTCAAGCGAATTGAAGTAGTTGGGCCAGAAGGTGTCCTTTTCCGGCACATAGAAACCGGTGGCATCCCCGACAACCACAATCCCCTGGCTTTCGTTATATAGGGAGATATGGCACGGCGAGTGCCCCGGGGTCTCGTAGACAGCCCAGCTAACGCCTGAGCCGAGGTCAATGCTATCACCCTCGCCGACAATCCTGTCCACCTCAAAGACATAGCCATCAACCTGCTGGGGCAGCCCGGCAATCCTGTCCTTGGCAAGCATTATCTCGGCGAGGATGCGGTCCATGCGGAGGAACTCCTTCATGGTTCCCCCGTTTGCCAGCAGCTTAGCCGCCACCGGGCTGGCCACGGTCTCCAGGTGTGGTAACACCTTCTTCAGGTGGGGCACGGCACCGATGTGGTCGGTATGGGTATGGGTCAGGGCAACGTACTTGATACGCTTCGGCTCAACACCCAGCGTCCTGAGCTGCTCCACGATTATAGCGGCAACGCCGCCGGTGCCCCCCTCAATAATCATCCCGTCCTCCCCCAGCGACAGGTATACCGGGAATGACGGAGTCCCCAGCTTATAGAAGCCTTCAGCAATCAGCACAGGTTTATAGTTATCAATCATAGATTTCCCCTTTAAAAATAGTAACGCCCTGAAAAGACCGCCTTCTCAGGGCTAAACAGCCAAGCCTATATTAAGTTCTTGGTGATTTAATGTGACACCCTGAGAAGCACCGCAGAGTCCACCAGGGTGACCACATTTCTCACCCCGGCGGACTAGCTAAAGGTGAAAGTAAATAACTTTACAGAAGTTATAGCCATCACACCAGCTCCAAATATGCACTTACATTACCAGACGCAGCCACATTTGTCAAGCGTGGGTTCTGCTCATTCTTGGTTGTTAGGACGTGTCATTGCGAGGAGCGTAGCGACGAAGCAATCTGATACAAAGAGATTGCTTCGCTCCGCTCGCAATGACAACCAAGATTGCGTAAAAGGCAAGCGTGGCTACCCCAGCCCGAACTCCCGGGCTGCCTTCTGGAAGCCGGAGAGCGACCCTTCCAGCGTGCTGTCGTCAACGCAGTAGGATATGCGGAAGTATCCCGGCGACCCGAAGCCGCTGCCGGGCACAACCAGCACCCGCCACTCCAGCAGCTTCCTGACAAAGGCGACATCGTCCTCTATCGGAGATTTGGGGAACATGTAGAAAGCCCCCTGTGGCTTTATCACGGAATAGCCCGTGGCGGTAAGCCGCTCATATAAAAAGTCCCGTTTCCTCTGATACTCGCTCACGGCGACGGTCACCTGCTGCAAATAGCGCACCAGGTGCTGCATCAGGGCGGGGGCGTTGACAAAGCCCAGCGTCCGGTTACAGAAGATGAACCCGTCCACAAGCTCCTGTTTCTGGCGGCAGCCGGGGTGTATGGCGATATAGCCAATGCGCTCCCCGGGCAGAGCCAGGTCCTTGGAATGGGAGGTGACCACAATGCTCTGAGAATGGGGGTGCCAGACCGGAGGGCATTTCAGCCCATCGTAGGTAATCCGGCGATAGGCCTCATCGCTGATAAGAAAGAGCTGTGTCCCGTACTCCGCCTCTTTACCGGCAAGCAGCTTTCCCAGCCGGCGGATAAGCTCCTCGTCATAGACGGCGCCGGAAGGGTTATTGGGGCTGTTGATGATGACAGCCCTGGTCTTTACCCCGATGGCGGATTCAAGGGCATCAAGCCGGGGCAGGAAATGCTCGTCGGTGGGCACAATCCTGGCTACCCCGTCATGGTTGCCAATATAGTGAACATACTCGGCGAAATAAGGGGCAAAGATGATGACCTCATCCCCCGGGTCAAGTATGGTCTTCAGCACCACGTTCAAGGCACCAGCAGCCCCGCAGGTCATGATAATCTCGTCCGCCGTAAACTTGAGGCCGGTCTCCAACGCGAGCTGTGCCGCTACCGCCGCCCGTGTCTCGCGATAGCCGGCATTCTCCATGTAGCGGTGCATCCCCGGTACGGGGTTGTTAGCCAGTCTCCGGAGCTCACCGGCAAACTCGGGGGGAGGCTCCATCACCGGATTGCCCAGGGAAAGGTCAAAGATATTCCCCTCCCCGTAGCGCTGCTTGAGGACAGTCCCCTCCTCAAACATCCGCCTTATCCAGGAGCCTGAAGCGATACCTTTCTGAACCCTGTTTGAGACAGACATCGCATATCCTTTCTGCCGCGGCTAAAGGCCTGCCCTATATTTTGAGACTCTTCTAATACAGATGTCAATGTGCACGGAATCCCCATCCCCTTAAAAGGGGAAGGGGCTAAAAACATATCCTTACTATCGGTTCTGCTCATTCTTGGTTGTTAGGACGTGTCATTGCGAGGAGCATAGCGACGAAGCAATCTATTTACTATGAGATTGCTTCGCTTCGCTCGCAATGACA
>CAYUBP010000090.1:0-2087 GCA_964443115.1 uncultured Dehalococcoidales bacterium
AAATCCACTCGCCCCGACCAGCCTATCCTGCTCCCCTCTTCGCCTCCTCCCAGAGGGCGTTCTGCTCATCAAAGGTCAGCCTATCAAAACTGAGCCCGCGCTTGCGGCAAAGCTCTTCCATATAGGTGAAGCGCTGGTAGAAGCGCCGGTTGGCTTCCCTTAGCGCCGCTTCGGAGTCTATTCCCAGCCGCCGGGCAACGTTGACCAGCGTAAACAGCAAATCGCCGAACTCACCTGCCTTCTCCTTTTGATTACCTGCCTGCCTGAACTCCTCAACCTCTTCCGCCAGCTTATCAATGACGCCGCCGATATCCTCCCAGTCAAAGCCGACGTGCGCCACCCGCCGCTGAATCTCGTGGCTGTACGCCAGGGCGGGCATCTGCCGGGGCACGCTTTCCAGGATGGAGGTATCAGCTCCCCGCTCCTCCTGTTTGAGAGCCTCCCAGTTGTGGGCGACCTCCTCGGCGTCCCTGACCTTCGTTGAGCCGAAGATATGGGGGTGGCGGTGGATAAGCTTGGCGTTTATGCCGTGGATGACATCCGCCATGTCAAAGTCGCCGGCTTCGGCGGCAATCTGGCTGTGAAAGACAATCTGCATCAGCAGGTCGCCCAGCTCGGCGCACAACTTATCAGAATCGGCACCGTCCAGCGTCTCCAGCACCTCGTAGCACTCCGCCAGCAGGTTCTCCCGGAGTGAGGCGTGGGTCTGCTTCCTGTCCCAGGGGCAGCCGTCCGGGGCTCTCAGCCTGGCGATGATGCTGACCAGGGTGGCAAACTGACTTAACTCTTCGGTTCTGGACAAAAAAGTCTCCTCCGGTTGTGATTATACAGTCTGGTGCGAAATGAGGCAAACCGCTGTACCGGTTCAGAAAGGCTCTAAAGCCATTTGACGCCAGGCCTCCGGCTAAGCTAGGCTGTTATCATGAATGCACGGGAGTTTGACGCACTTGCCGGTAGAGTGGCTGACCTTATTATCGGTGCTAAGAAGATTGTCGTCTTCACCGGCGCCGGCATCAGCACCGAGTCCGGCATCCCCGATTTCAGAAGTCCCGGCGGCATCTGGGACAGGTATGACCCTGATGACTTCACCTACCAGAAGTTCATCCGGGACCCGGAAGCCAGGAAAAAGCACTGGCGGCTGCTGGCGGAGGGGCTGCTGACCACTCTGGCTACGCCCAACGCCGCCCACCATGCTATCGCCGAGCTGGACAGATTGGGCAGGCTGGACTGCGTTATCACCCAGAACGTGGACAATTTGCACCAGAAAGCGGGTGTCGCTTCCAGCAAGGTGTTTGAGCTCCACGGCAATCTTCAGCAGGCGATATGCCTGAACTGCGGGAAGCTCTATTCCCATGAGCAGGTTAAAGCCAGGCTGGACAGGGGGGAGGAAATCCCCGACTGCGAGGTGTGCCACGGTCTGCTGAAGCCGAATGCCGTTCTCTTCGGCGAAGCCCTGCCCGGGGACGTGCTCCGCGCGGCGACCTTCCGCGTCAGTGGCTGTGACCTGTTCATGGTCATTGGCTCCACGCTGGTGGTCTACCCCGCGGCTTATATGCCCATGTACGCCGTTCAGGCGGGGGCGAAGCTGGTCATCATCAACCTGAGTCCTACGCCCATGGACGAAGAGGCGCTTGTTGTCATCAGGGCGAGGGCGGGTGAGGCAATGACGAGGATAGTTGAGATGGTCAAGGCAAGACTGGGCGCAGGCTAGGGGAGGCCAGCGTGCTTAAGAGTAGTGGTAGTAGCGGCAGCAGGCGGCACAGATGGGGAACCGCTTCATCTTCTTGAGTGTCTTTCTGAGCTCTCTGAAATGTTCATTGTTCCAGATTTCAAGGAAGTCGTTTTGCTTCAGGTTGCCCATGGGGTAGACGCCATCGCACATCTCAACATCGCCGCTGGGATAGATGTTGCTGTGCCGCCAGGCGCACCGGGCGTTCCGTTTCTCCACGAAACCCTTGAAGCTGTAGTATCTCTGTATCCGGTCGCTGTCAGAGAGGTCGGGAATCACGGTGACGATAACGCCCTCGTCCCGGCTCCGGAGGCGGCTGATTGTCGCCGCTAGCTTTTCATAGTCAATGCTCCCGGCT
>CAYUBP010000090.1:2097-6499 GCA_964443115.1 uncultured Dehalococcoidales bacterium
GTCAACCGTGTCCCAGGATATCGTCTCCCGTGCCGGGGGCAGGTTCTGGCACAGCTTGCTCTGGGCTTTTAGCATCGCCTCTGTCCTGATGTAGAAGGAGTGGGACAGGTTCAGCATATCCACTCCCAGTTCTCTTGCCAGCTCGTATACCTCGGTCAGGTGCTCGGCGCTGTAGCCGGTGATGACGCAGTTAATCCTGACCATCGGTCTGAACCTCGGCGCTTTAGCCTTTAGCGCCCTGATTCCGTCCACCGCTCTCTTGAATGTGCCGGGGACGCCCCGGATGTCATCGTGGATTTCGCCGACGCTGTCAATGCTCACGTTGACCAGGTCAATGCCGGAGCCGATGAGCCGGTCAGCGTTCTTTTCTATGAGGGTGCCGTTGGTATCCACCGCACACCACAAGCCCTTGCTCTTGATATAGCGGATTATGTCAAAGAACTGGGGGTGCATGAACGGCTCGCCCCTGCCGCACAGGCTCATGTAGGGCCGGTAGGTATAAAGCTGGTCAACTAGCTTCTTGACCAGGGCGAAGTCCAGGTGCTCCTTGCCGATGTCCGAGCGCTGGAAGGGGCACATCCGGCAGTTCAGGTTGCAGTAGTCGGTCACGGCGAGCGTTATCACCGAGGGCGGGGGGCTGGTTCCGTCGTCACGGGAGTAGCTCCGCTGGCGGACTAGCCGTCTCAGTGAAAACGAGAGCAGGAAGGGCAAAGAGCGGAGCTTTCCTCGCACGAAGTTATAGCCGAAGCTGAGCCTGGTTCTGGGCTGACGCAATGTTCCGCCTTCAAACAGGAAAAGTTACAATATGGTACTACAAAATGTCGCGGGGTGCAAACTTAGCCCCCCGCTGCTTTGCCAGAGCGATAAGCCTGCCGGCTGCCTCTAGCGGCACCTCAGCACCGCCAATCATCGTCTCGCTGGCATCCAGACCGTGATAGTCACTGCCACCGGTGGCAATCAGGTTATACCTGTCCGCCAGGCTGAGCAGCCGCCCGACTTCATCCGCCCGGTAGTTGTCGTAGTAAGCCTCCAGCCCTACCAGCCCGGCGGCTTTCAGCTCGGCGATTACCGCCTCCGGGTCGTTTGCCGTGGGCGGGTGTGCCAGCACCGGCAGCCCGTCAGCCTTCAAGATAAGGGCGACCACCTCAACCGGCGTCATCTTTTCCCGCTCAACATAGGCAGGCCCGTCCCGCCCGATGTACCTGATGAACGCCTCCTTGAGCGATGTAATATATCCCTTCTCCAGCATCGCCTGGGCAACATGGGGGCGGCCGATGGCGCCGCTGCCGGCTATCTCCTGGACGCGCTGCCAGTCAATATTGATGCCCAGCCGGGCTAATTTTTTAATCATACCCAGCGCCCGTTGCCGGCGGGAGTTGCGCAGTCGGCTAAGAGTAGCCCTCAGCTCGTCATCAGTGTAGTCCAGGAAGTAGCCTAGGATATGGACTTCGCCTCTGGGGACTTCGGTGCTGATTTCGGCAGCGGGGATGACGGTCAGACCGGGAAATGCTCTTGCGGCAGTCAGGGCGGGGGCGACACCGTCTACGGAGTCGTGGTCGGCGATGGCGATAACCGCCATTCCCAGCCCGGCAGCTTTAGCCACGATTTCTTCCGGGCTGAACCGCCCATCGGAGGCGGTGGAGTGGATATGCAGGTCTACCCTTGCCACTATGCCTCCGCTTCCCGGCAGATACGGTCAATACTTATCGCCCGTCCGGTGTCATCATCTATTTTGACCATCACTGCATTTAATGTCGCTTTACCCTTACCTACCGAGAGGCGGTTGGGGAGGCGAGTGAGGAAGCGCTGGATTACCGCATCGGCATCATCACCGATAACCGAATCGGCGGGCCCCGTCATGCCAATATCAGTAACGTAGGCGGTGCCCCGGGGGAACACCTGGGTGTCAATAGTGCCGACATGGGTGTGGGTGCCCAGCACGGCACTGACCCTGCCGTCAAGATAGCGCCCCATTGCCACCTTCTCCGAGGTTGCCTCGGCGTGAAAATCAACGATTATCACCCTGGGCTTTGAGTCGGAACTGAGCAACTGGTCCATTGTCCGGAACGGGCAGTCCAGGTCGCCCATGAAGGTCCTCCCCATGATGTTGACCACCATCACTCCCCCCTTGACCAGGTAGCCGTTCCCGGGCACCCCCGGGGGGTAGTTCAGGGGGCGCAGTATCGGCATCTCCCCGTTGAGGCAGGGGATAATCTCCGGCTGTGCCCAGATGTGGTTGCCCGAGGTCAGCACGTCAACGCCGGCATCCAGCAGCTCAGCGGCGGTATCCGGTGTCAGACCGAACCCGCCGGCGGCATTCTCGGCGTTGGCGATTACAAAATCCAGCCTGTACTCCTGGCGCAGGGCGGGTAGCAGGCGCCGTATCGCCCTCCGCCCGGGTCTGCCGATTGTGTCACCGATGGCGAGTATTTGCATTTATAATCCTATCCCTTAGTCCCCTTCCCCTTGTTAAGGGGAAGGGGAAATAATTTTGAGAAGAGGGGTCTCACCCCTCTTAGACACCCGCGCTATTTTCAGCACGTGGGGCTTCGCCCTCTTGAATCCCCCTTTCACTGTCTGTTAGGAGGTATTTTACGAGGAGGGTCGCCGCCCCCTACTTGGCGTACTCAACGGCTCTGGTCTCCCGGAGCACGGTGACCTTGATTTGCCCCGGGAACTCAAGGCTTTCCTCTATCTTCTTGACGATATCACGGGCAAGTCTCATTGCCCCCATGTCATCAATCTCCTCCGGCTTGACTAGGATACGGATTTCACGGCCAGCCTGGATGGCGTATGCCTTCTCCACTCCCTGGAAGTTGTGGGCGATGTCTTCCAGTGCCCTTAATCTCTTCAGGTAGTGCTCCAGTGACTCGCGCCTGGCTCCGGGCCTGGCGCTGCTGATGGCATCGGCGGCGGAGATGATGAACCCCAGGGTGCTGGTGGTGCCGGTCTCGCCGTGGTGCTCGGCGATGCCACGGACGACATCCGGGGACTTCTCCCATTGCTTGACCATGTCAGCCCCGATGGCGGCATGATTGCCCTCCACCTCGTGGTCAACCGCTTTGCCGATGTCGTGAAGCAGCCCCGCCTTCTTGGCGGTGGCGATATTTACCCCCAGCTCACCGGCAATCATCCCTGCCATGAGGGCGGTCTCAATGCTGTGAGCCAGGACATTCTGCCCGTAGCTGGTGCGGAACTTAAGGCGCCCCAGTATCTTGACTAGCTCCGGGCGCAGCCCGTGTACTCCCACTTCGTAGGCTGCCTCCTCTCCGGCGCTTTGAATTTGAGCCTCCACCTCGTCCTTGGTCTTGGCTACCACCTCTTCAATACGGGCCGGGTGGATACGGCCGTCAAGAATCAGCTTGGTTAGCGCCTGGCGGGCAATCTCCCGCCGCACCGGGTCAAAGGCGGATAGGGTCACCGCCTCCGGTGTGTCGTCAATAATCAGGTCAACGCCGGTAGCCTGCTCCAGTGCCCGGATGTTGCGGCCCTCACGCCCGATGAGCCGCCCCTTCATCTCATCGCTGGGAAGGGGGACGGTGGTCACCGTTGTCTCCGCTACCACATCGGATGCGTAGCGCTGAATTGCCTGGGCCAGGATGTCCTGTGCCTTCTGGCTGGACTCCTCTTTTAGCCTGATTTCCCACTCCCGGAGGCGCCGCGATGACTCATCGCGCAGCTCGCCCTCTACCTTCTCCAGCAGCAGTTGCTTGGCTTCAGCGCTGGACAGGTTTGAGACGAGCTCAAGCTGGTGCAGCTGCTGACTCTTAATTTCTTCGAGCTGGGTGCGGGCTGCCTCCATGTCTTTTTCTTTGCTGCTGAGGCTGCGCTCCCGGTGCTCCACGCCTTCCAGCTTTCTCTCCAGGCTCTCCGCCTTCTGAGTAATGCGGTTTTCCTGCCGCTGGAGCTCAAGGCGCCGGTCCCGGTATTCGGCTTCGGCGGCAGACTTAATCCTGTCTGCCTCCCGCCGGGCGGCTTCAGTTGTGTTCTTGGACTCAACGTGGGCTTCAGCGACGATTCTGGCCGCCTTTCTCTCGGCGATGCGGAGCTGCCGGCTGTAAATCACCCGCCGGGAGAGGAACATAGCCATGCCGCCAAATACGACGCCGATGACGAAACCGAAGAATATTGCCAGTAATGCAGTTCCTATGCTCATGTTATGCCTCTTTTTTTAGTTTCTTTGCGCAGTTTATTATATTCAAGTGTCACTCGTTTGCTCGTGCCACAACCGTTCTACCGTGTTGTTGATTACCCCGTAGCTGAAGCCCCGGCGCTTGAGGTAGCCACCAAGCTGGCGGCGGAAGCTCGGGTAGTCTGCTGGCGGCAGGCGGCGGAGTCTGGCGGCGGCTGCCCGGTAGGCGCTATCATCATCGTCAGCGGTGCCAAGCACCTGGTCAATGAT
>CAYUBP010000091.1:0-6414 GCA_964443115.1 uncultured Dehalococcoidales bacterium
GATGGAATCTCGTGACTGGAGTTCAGACGTGTGCTCTTCCGATCTCTTCTCTTCCTGGAGAGCTATAAGCCCCCCGAGACTGCCGGCATGGGTAACCTGAAATTCCGCTTCGCTCGAGTGTTTCTTTGTCAGTTCAATCAAGATGTTCAAAGCCAGGTCATGGCTACCCACAATTACAACTGTCTGCGCCTCTTTGCTGATTGCTGCATTTATGGGAACCGCGGGAAACGGCTTCCTTTCTTCACGCCAGCGCGCCAGATTTATGTAGAATGCCGCCTCAATATCCTCCGGGCTGTACCCCATGCTTAGAGCGTTAAGGATATCATTGTTGACTGTTTGCAGAAGGCGTCTCTGGCGCTCGGAGACAAATCTAGGGTCATCTGTCCTGGCAGTAACCGTGGTTCCGCCGCGTCTTCGGGCTACCACAACCCTGTCCTGCTCCAGCAGTGAATAGGCTTTTAATACAGTATTCTGGTTGACACAAAGGGAGCCCGCCAGTTGCCTCACCGGAGGCAGGTGGTCACCCGGCATAAGCTTCTCCGTAGCGATAAGCTGCCTGACCTGTTCTGCTATTTGCAGATGGAGCGGGGCTTTAGAACCCTGGTCTAACTTTAAATCTATGCCATTCATTTATGTTATATTAGTACTAGTAATAAGGTAACATATTAGTAACTATAACACACTTAAAGATAGTTGTCAACACGCGCGGCGTCATCTTCTAAGTCGCATAGCTCCGCAGCGCAGGTATTTTGTTTCCTTATTGCAACACAATATAGCGGACTGTTCAAGGTACTTTAAATCTACAGCTTCAATATTGCACAATAGGAACGTAAGTGATATTCGAGGAAGCAATTGTATTCTCCCCCCATAAGGAGGTGCCAATTTGTGGTAACAAAAAGCCCCCTGCCCCTTCCCCACCAAGCCAATCGGTGTTCAATTGCGCACTGCCAAAAAGGGAAGGCGAGACAGGGGATGTAATTTCTCGCTCCTCTAATTGACAAGACTACGGCTAAAGACTACTATTATCATGGCAGCCGGAGCTGCCACAAGCCGTGGTCCCCCCGAGGAGCAGTAATAGATGGCAAAGACAATTGAGGAAATCAACGAGAAGATAAAAGAGGGCAAGGCGGTGGTGGTCACAGCCGCCGAGATAATAGACATCGTTAAAAAAGACGGGGCAAAGAAGGCAGCCGAGAAGGTGGACGTGGTCACCACCGGCACCTTCGGCCCCATGTGTTCATCAGGCGCCTATCTCAATATCGGGCACTCCAGGCCGCGCATCAAGTTCGGCGGCGGCAAGGTCTACCTCAATGATGTCCCGGTCTACTCCGCCTTTGCCGCGATTGACATATTCATCGGGGCAAGCTCCCTCCCCGATGACGACCCGAGAAACAGGGTCTATCCCGGCGAGTTTAACTACGGCGGTGGGCATGTCATTGAGGAGCTTGTTGCTGGCAAGGACATCCGGCTGGTGGCGACCGCCTACGGCACTGACTGCTACCCACGGAAAAAGCTGGATACGTGGATTAATATCAGGGACATTAACGAGGCAGTGCTGTTCAATATGAGAAATGCCTACCAGAACTACAACGTGGCGGTCAACCTGTCTGACAGGACAATCTATACCTACATGGGCATACTCAAGCCGAACCTGGGTAACGCCAACTACTCCAGCGCCGGGCAGCTCTCCCCGCTGCTCAACGACCCGTACTATAAGACGATTGGCATCGGCACGAAGATATTCCTGGGCGGGGGCGTCGGGTTTGTCGCCTGGAACGGCACCCAGCATAATCCCAATGTGCCCCGGACTGAGGGCGGGGTGCCGACCGGGGGCGCGGGAACACTCGCCCTGATTGGCGACCTGAAGCAGATGTCGCCGCGGTGGCTGGTAGGCACCAGTATGCTGGGCTACGGCAGCACGCTTACCGTGGGCATCGGCGTGCCCATTCCGATACTATCTGAGGAGATTGTCCGCTATACGGCGGTGACCGATAATGACATCTTGGCTCCGGTCATAGACTACTCCGAGGCATACCCCCAGATGAAACCGGATGTTCTCGGCGAGGTCAACTATGCAAAGCTCCGGAGCGGTAGTATAGTAGTCCAGGGCAAAGAGGTGCCTACCGCCTCCCTTTCTAGCTACTCCCGGGCGCTGGAGATTGCCGCCACCCTGAAGGAGTGGATACTCAGTGGCAAATTCCTGCTGACCGGGCCGGTAGCCCCGCTGCCCGGTATTGAATCAGGGATTGCTTTTAAGCCGCTAAAAGAACGCCCGATAAGAGATTAGGGGAGGTGCCAATGATGGCTGTGTCTAAAAGAATTGTCCTGCGTTTCCCCAGCCGCCTGGTTGACCGCCCCATAGTCTACCGGCTGGTGAAAGACTATAACCTTGAGTTCAACATACTCAAGGCTTCAGTTACCCCCGAAGAGGAAGGGCTGATGGTAGTAGAGTTCACCGGCGAGCAGAAAGACTATGACAGGGGTATCCGCTTCCTCACCGGCAACGGAGTCAGGATTCAATCGCTGAGCCAGGATGTTATCCGCAACGAGGAAAGGTGCACCCACTGCGGAGCCTGCATCACCGTCTGCCCCTCGGGCGCCTTTGGGGTTGACCCGGTTACCAGGCAGGTCATATTTGATGACGAACGCTGCGTCGCCTGCGGCCTGTGCATCAAAGCCTGCCCCCCACGGGCCATGGAGGTTCATTTCTAGCCGTTGGGTAAGTCCACCGCCTATCAGCCCAGAACCTACCGGCACTGGGTCAGGAGCAGCGACCTGGTGTCGTTTACCGTAACCATAAAAGAGACGGACTTATATATCAGCGCCGCAACCAACCTCGAGGTGAAAGCCGCCAGACTGGTGGTCAAATACCGCGCTATGCTGGGAAAATATATTGAGCTACACCCCCTTTTTCTGACCTCACTCCAGCCAGTCCCGGCTGCGGACGATGCCCCCCGGATTGTGCAGGAGATGTGCCGGGCGGCGGACATGACAGGAGTCGGACCGATGGCAGCCGTCGCCGGCGCCATCGCCGAGTCCGTCGGCAAAGAGCTGCTGCCATTCTCACCGGAGATAATCGTTGAGAACGGCGGCGATATCTATTTAAAAAGCCGGAAAGAGCGGGTGGTGGGCATCTATGCCGGGAAATCACCGCTTAGCGGCAGAATCGGACTTGTTATCAGGGGCAAGGACACACCGCTTGGTGTCTGCACCTCGTCAGGTACCGTCGGTCATTCCCTGAGCTTCGGACAGGCGGACGCCGTAGTAGTTGCCTCCCCATCAGTGGCGCTGGCAGACGCCGCCGCCACCGCTATCGGCAATCACGTTGCTGACAGCAGCGATATTGAGCGCGGCATTGACCTGGCCAGAAATATTGATGGACTAAGCGGAGTAATGATTATCAAAGACGATAGACTCGGGGTATGGGGAAAAGTAGAAATCCGCGAGATGTCCGTATAGATACAATGTCCTTGTTGCTTAAGAGGCACTATCACCGCAGCCAGGCTAATCTGGCGGCACTTCTCCAATGCGGGATTGCCTGCGTGACCGCAGCCATCTCCGCTTCTGGCTAAGCCGCGTCTCCTCGTCGGTAAGCTTATAGCCTGCTAAAAATCTATCCCGGAAAGATGAGAAGGTGCCGTTCATGATAGCGCCTCTTATTTCCTGAATCAGTCCCTGGATGAAGGCAAGGTTATGAATCGTCGCCAGCCGGTAAGCCAGCAGCTCCTCGCTGCGGAACAGGTGGTGCAGGTAAGCGGCGGAGAAAGTACGGCAGGTGTAGCAACCGCAGCCCGGGACGACCGGCTGCTCCATCGTCCGGTAGGCGGCATTCCGGATGTTCCACCTGCCCTCTGGCGTAAACAGGGCGCCGTTCCGGGCGACCCGTGTAGGCAGGGCGCTGTCAAACAGGTCTATCCCCCGCGCCACCCCCTCAACTATATCCTCCGGTGACCCAACCCCCATCAGGTAGCGCGGTTTGTCAGGCGGCAGGAAGGCTACCGTCTCCTCAATCATCTCCAGCATCACCGCCTTCGGCTCCCCAAGGCTCAAGCCCCCTAAAGCATAGCCGGCGAAGTCCAGAGAGGCAAGGTGCTCCGCCGACTGTCGCCTTAGCTCCGGGAAGACGCCTCCCTGCACAATCGCATACAGCGCCTGGTCAGAGCGGGAGTGGGAATCCCGGCACCTCTCCGCCCACCTATGGGTCCGTGCTGTTGCCTCCTGCACCTTCTGCTGGCTGCCACTATAAGCCGGGCACTCGTCCAGAACCATGATAATATCAGCGCCGAGAGCCTCCTGCATCCGGACATCCAGCTCCGGGGTGATAAAGTGCTCGCTGCCGTCAATATGGGATCGGAACACTACCCCGTCATCATTGACGCTGCGCAGCTGCGCCAGGCTGAAGATTTGATAGCCGCCGCTGTCGGTGAGAACTGCTCCATCCCAGCCCATGAACTTATGTAAACCACCCAGCTTCTCAATGACGCTGATTCCGGGCCGCAGGTAGAGGTGATAGGCGTTAGCCAGCACCATCGGTGCCCCGATTTTCTTTAGCTCCTCCGGGGTCAGCGTCTTGACTGTGCCCTGGCTCCCCACCGGCATAAAGACCGGCGTCGGCACAGCTCCGTGCGTTGTCCTCAGCTCACCAGCACGGGCGGCACAATCAGAAGAAGTCTGTACCAGACGGAAATTACCTCTCATCAAGATAGCCCTGCAGAATAACAGCGGCGGCGAAGGCATCATCACCAGCTTTCTGCCGGGTCTTCTTTGTCCTGGCAGCGTTCATCAGCCGCCTGGCGGCAGCCGTCGTCAGCCGCTCGTCACGGGACTCCACCGCAATCTCCGTGGCACCGGACAGCCTGCGGACAAATTCCAGGGTCTTCTCTGCCTGCGCCCCCAGGCTGCCGTCCATCTTCCGGGGCAAGCCGGCAATAATGCGCCCTACCTGATACCGGTTGGCAATCTTAACAATAGCCGCTATATCGGCATCCGTATCCGTGCGGTTGACTATGGTGAGTGGGCTGGCTAAGATACCATCCGGGTCGCTGACCGCCATTCCAATCCGTCTGTCTCCTATGTCCAGCCCCAGGATACGCATTATATCAGGCTCTTCACCAGCCGGATAGCTTCGTCCAGCTTTCCCCTGTCTTTACCGCCCGCCTGGGCAAACCCCGGCTTCCCCCCGCCGCCGCCCCCGGCGACCCTCGCCACCCGCTTCACGATTTCCCCGGCATTATAGCCCTTAGCCACTAAATCCGGCGTCACCGCAGCAACAAAGAGAGGCTTGCCCTCACAAAGCGTGCCCAGTACGACCACGGCGCTCTTGAGCTTCTCCCGGAGCAGGTCGCTCATCTCCCGCAGCGCCTCCATCCGCAACGGGGGGACTCTTGATGCCACCACGGTTACCCCGTTGACCATCTCTACCTGAGACAGCAGAGACTCCGCCACCCTCCGGTTCAGCTCCCTCTCCAGCGCCTGCGCCTGCTTCTGCTCTTTATCAAGCTCGGCGACCAGCCGGGATACTTTATCCTGAGCCTCGTCCGGCGATGCCCCCAGAGACCGGGCAATCTCCTCCAGCATAAGAGACTGGCGGCTGATAAAAGCCTCGGCGCCCCTGCCGGTGGCGGCCTCAATACGGCGCAGTCCGGCGCCGATGCTGGTCTCGCCGATAACCTGGAAAAAACCAATCTCGCCGGTCGCCGAGACATGGGTGCCGCCGCACAGCTCGGCGCTGATAGCCGGCTTGCCGACCCTTATTACACGGACAACATCGCCGTACTTCTCGTCAAAGAGGGCGATGGCTCCGGCAGCGACAGCATCCTGGTAAGGCATCTGCTCATCATAGACCGCGAGGTTCTCTCGTATCTTCTCGTTGACAATTCCCTGCACCCGCCGTATCTCCCCACCGGTCATGGCTTCAAGGTGGGAGAAGTCAAACCGGAACCTGTCCGGTGCCACCAGCGACCCCCGCTGCTGGACATGCTCGCCCAGCACCTGCCTCAGGGCAAACTGGAGGAGGTGGGTCGCCGTGTGGTTGCGGGCAATATCCCGCCGCCTCTCCCCATCAACCACCGCCTCCACCGCATCTCCAACGCTCAGGCCGCCCTCAACGACCTTGCCCTGGTGGACGGCTACGTCCGGTGGGATGCGCACCGTATTGGTGACGACAAACCGCCCCCCTGAAGCTACTATCTCACCGGTATCCCCCACCTGGCCCCCCATCTCGGCATAGAAGGTGGTAGCGTCAAGGATAAGCCCCGCCTCCTGGCCATTCTTTATTACGTCTACTGGTTCACTATCAACCAGCAGGCTGGCAACTACCGCCCTGCAGGCGAGCTTCTGGTAGCCGACAAATGGGGTCTTCTGCATACCGAGTCCACCACATACGCCAGAGTTTACCTTCTCCGCAACGTCAAA
>CAYUBP010000092.1:0-6329 GCA_964443115.1 uncultured Dehalococcoidales bacterium
ATAATGAGCGGTGACTGGAGTTCAGACGTGTGCTCTTCCGATCTCTCAGCACAGCCCTCCAGCTTCAACTCCTTGAGTTTGGCTATAGTCGGCAGCCCCTCCTTGGACCAGCCCCGGAAGGAATAGTAGTCTTGGAGTGCCTCGTCCCAGGGGATTTTCTTTCCGTAGTACACACCGCTCTCGGCTGGTTCGTAGACTCTTTTATCAGCCCAGGCGTCATTCCTGTAGTCCCACCCCATCAACCTGTAGTTGAACAGCCTTTGGAGATTAAAGACCCTCTCGCCTACCTTCATTAGCTCCTCGGCGTTAACATCCCAGCCGGTAATCTTGCTCAGGACCTCCGCCCACATTGTGGGCCCCGTGCCTATGAGAAACCAGTGCATGCCGCCGCTGTACATGCAGGTGACCAGGCAATTGATAACGGTCATGCTGTCCTCGGAGAAAGCGGTAAATGCCGCCTTGCCCTCAAACCGCCTTATCCACTCAATATCAACCATGGGCGGGTCGCCGAATATCTGCTTCTTGAGTTCCGCTGGCATATCCAGCTTTTCCATTGCTCTCCGGTAGGCATCGGCGCAACTGGTGCCGATTAACTCCGGGTATGTGTCCCTTTTCTCCGGCAGGAAAGCCAGCTCATAGACGTTGTGGCACCGGTTCCAGTCACCGCCGCGGGGGTTGGTCATGATTGACAGAGACCAGATTAGCGCCTGAATCTTTGGGTCTCTCTGCAGATACGCCTTGCCCTTCACATGCGGGGCAATATCCTCGGAGCCTTTGCCAATCCTGCGGCTGGCTTCAGCAACGCCGTCAGCCAGCAGGTTGCCAAAGGCTCCCTGCCGGTAGGATATTCTGCGGGCGATTTCCCATATCAGGTCTTCATCGCCGCGTTTCAGGACAAGTCCATCGGTATCTTCTGTCGTCAGGATGCCCTTTTCAAAACAGTCAATCGCCCAGGAAAAAGCCAGGGCAAAACAGGACGGGTCAAGGCCCAGTTCCTGCATCAGCCTCTCGTAGTAAATCCAGGCGCCGAAGTCCAAAATACCGAGGTCCCGCAGGCAATTGGTGATGAAGGTCATATGACCGCCAAGCTGCCTCAGGCCGGCGTACCTGCCCTCTTTGACCTGGAGCCAGTGATAGCACGGGCTCGGGCAGTTAAGACAGCTCACATTCTTGAGGTGGGGGAAATCGGCAGCCTCCCTGTTGTCAACGAGCATTTTGCCGTTCAGCGGCAGGTGATACGCCGTGAACAGAGAGGTGGTCGCCCCCTGCTCCTGCCACAATCTGAGGAGCGGCTCGTCCTTAAAGACCGTCTTGACAATACGGTATGAAGAGTCCAGCAACCCGCGCGGGTCATGCAGTGCCACCTCGCCGCTACCGCGGACGGCTATTGCCTTGAGGTTCTTTGAGCCCATCACGGCACCGCCGCCTGACCTGCCGGGGCAGGACGTCCCGTCGGCGCAGGGCGGAGAATACTTCACCAGGTTCTCTCCGGCCACGGAGGCACTCAGAACGCGTATTTCCCCCTCGTAACGCTCCTCAAGCTCCTCCCTTATCATCTTAACTGTCTCTCCGGTCTGCTGTCCCCAGATATGAGCGGCGTCCCGGAAGGTTATCTCCTTGTCATCAATGAAAATATAGACTGGTTTCGGCGCTTTGCCCCGGATGATGACCACATCAAAGCCGGCGTATTTCAGGTTACTCGGGAAGTGGAACCCGAACGAACCGGAGCCGAATCCTCCCGTCTCGGTGCTGATACAACCGAACATTGCCCGTCCCGCCCAGGGAGCCGCAGTTGCCGTCCAGGGACCGACAGCGATGACAATCTCGTTCTCCGGGCTCAGCGGGTCTATAGCGGTGGGAAAGTCCTTCCAGAAGACCTTGGTTATGAAGCCATCACCGCCGAGCCAGAGCCTCGGCTCAATGTCGTAGTCCCGGAAGAATTGCTCGGTGGGCATAATCCTTGCTTCCTGTTTCCCCAGGTCTATGATGACTATGTTTCCAGCGTATCCTTTAGGTAGCGACATGTTTACTCTCCTGTATCTCTTATTTATTACACCTGATTAATTGACTTTCATGCCATACCGGGCAATTACCGTGCCCTACCAGCGAGGAAGCCGGGGGATTAGAGCGAGTGGCGGGATGCCACCTGCCCGATTATGCCCAGGGCAGCAACGGGAGGGGAAGCCGACCCTATCCAGCCCAGCCCACAACAAGCTGGATGTTTGCCCTGCGTCTCCCCTGGCAGAGCCCGCCCGTTCAGAGCCAGCACTCCTGCTCCGGCAGCAGGCGCTTCTTAAGCAACGCCACCATCAGCAGCCCTGGAGCGCTGTCTCCTGGCAAACCAGCTATCAAAAGATAGTACCTGCCCCCGGCTGCCCCTTGCGACGACATATACAGCGACGGCAAGCATGAGGACATCAATAATAAGTGCCTGCGTAACGGAGAGAGGGAGGACCTCTCCGAAACAGTGATGGCACTGCTCCTCGCCGAGGGTAAGAGAAGTAATGTTGGCGATGATGAAGCTTATAGAAACCAGGCCGGCGATAATGCCGCTGGGCCTCACCAGCACCCCCAGCACGAGATAGGCGCCGATGACAAGCTCAACCCATGGTAAGGCTGTACCGTACACTGTGCCCATCCAGACTGGCAGTAAATGGTAGCTGTTCACAAGGTTAACAAACTCGGAGTGCATGGGGAATTTGCTGATTGATGAGAATATAAACGTCCCGCCCAGCAAAAGGCGCAGAACGCAGACCGAAAGAGTATCGCGCCCGCAAACGACACGGAGCATTCTTTCCTTAATCCCGCCTGATTTCATTAGCCTCCTCCCTACTTGGTCTTTGCCAGTTCCTCAACGATTATTGCCGAGATGTCAGCCACCTGGGGCGGGTACTTGTGATACTCATTTCCGTTAATGAAAACGGTGGCGTGGGCAACACCGCGGGCAACAGCCTCCTGATACTCCGCCTCAACCTTGTCCTTGAATTTCCTGCTGTCCATGGCTTCGCCAAAGGCTTCTATATCCAGCCCCAGCTCGGCAGCAACCGCCTTCAGTCCGGCCAGGTCACGGGATATGCTTAACATATACGGGTCCTCTACAAGCCGGTCGTGGAACTCCCAGAACTTACCCTGCTCCCCGGCTGCCTCAAGCGCCTCGCAGCACAGCTGCCCCCACTCTGATAGCGGGTAATGGTGGTAGACCATCACGGTAACCTTGGAGTAAAAGTGCATCGCCTCTGCTACTACGGCTTCGGTCTCTATACAGCCGGCGCAGTCCCACTCCGGGAAGACGTCTATGATTATGGTGGCATCGTCAGCCCCGCGCCTCCACTCAGTCTGTGCGGGGGCAGAGGGCTCAGGCTGGCCGGAGTCGGTTGGTCCAGGCTGACTGGGAGTGGGGCTCGGCGATTCAAGCACCAGCGGCGGCGGTTCCGTGCTCCACAAAACCCCGCCGATGCCCAGTATCGGCAAGGTTATAAGCACCACGCAGAATACGTACTTTATCCCCGTCCTCACGGCCGGTCCCCCGCCTTACGCAGCTCAAGCGCTTTCAGCAGAGCCTGGCCCAGCATCCAGGCGCACGGGGAAAACCCGATATCGCCGGGATGGGGCACATCCTCAAGCGGCCTGTCCACCAGCATGGTATAAAGATAGGGTATATCAGGGCAGCCGCTGCCGGAGATATTGACTATAGTCCCGCTCTGCTTGTGGTAGGTGAGCTTCATGCTGCCCACCGCGACCATAAGCCAATCGCCGAAGTCGGTCACCTCAAAGATATCAGGGGGTTCCCTGGCGCCGGCTGTGAGCGGGGCGATTCTTGTATACGGAACGCCTTTCTCGCCAAGTTTTCGCCTGACGCCTACCTGCTCTACAAGTACTATCTCAACTGCCAGCTCACAGCCCCTGCGCAATTCGCGGGGCGGTGCAACCATCCTCACCTCATATCCGGCGTCCCGGAGCACCCTCTCGGCTCTTATGGCATCCTGAACGCTAGGGAAGAGCACTGCTCCCAGTTCCTCTAGGGGCGCTTTCCTCTCCTTGTGCTTCAGACCAAGCAACGCCATGCCCCCTCCTTTCCTCCTTCCACATGCCGAATAGACACCACCCCCACTGTAGAATTATAATCCATATTAGCTATGATGTCAATTCACTGGTTTAGAAAACCTCAATACTTCTTTTGAATATTTGAGGCTGTACTTTTTCCGGCAGGGTTTGATGCACATGGCAAACTTGGAGTGATGCATACAGGCGGGGTACCCGTCTGATTGCCAGCATGGATAGAAGCCTGCCGCTTCTTTACAATACCAGGTTCAAGAGCCCGCCGACTATCAGCGCCGCTGCAATCATTATACCGGCTGCCTTGAGCATATTTAACACGCCAAGCTCTCTCAGGAGCACGACAAAGGTGGCGATGCAGGGAAAGAACATCGCCAGCACCACGCTGCCCACTACCAGTTGCCCGGATGTGAGTGCCAGGGGCGCCAGCATGCCAACAGCCACGTCCTTGCGCAGAAAACCGATTACCAGGGCGGTAACCGCCTCCTTGGGTAGCCCGAAAAGACCGGTCACCACCGGCGCTGTGAAGTCGGCAATGAATTCAAAGACACCCAGAAAGTACAAAACATTAATTACCAGGACGGCGCCGAGGATTATGGGAAGAGCCTCAACCAGGAAGCCGTATGTCCTCATCCACAGCTTTTGCAGCCCCGCCCGTAACGGCGGCAGGCGGTACGGCGGTATTTCTATAAGCAGCTCCGGGGTGAAACCCCTTACCGCCTGGTGCAATATAACCCCCAGGACTATCCAGACTGCAAACAGCGTACCGTAGACAATAGCCACATATTCCCAACCGCGCTCACCCACCAGCCCGAAAATCATCGCCTGCAGGGCGGCGCAGGGCACAGCTATGGAGATTAACGTGGCGGCGATAAACCGCTCTCTCTTGCTTTCCAGGATTCTGGTCGCCAGGACTGCCGGCACATTGCAGCCGAACCCGAGGAGGGTGGGGATGATTGCGTAGCCGTGCAGTCCCACCCTGTGCATCACGGTATCCATCAGCACTGCCAGGCGCGGCAGGTAGCCGGTATCCTCAAGGAGACCCAGCACCAGGTAAAAAGAGATAATGTAAGGCAGGACCATGGCGAGGGGGACGTAGAGACCGCTGGAGAGCAGCCCGAAAGACTGGACAAAGTCTATGTTGCCATCAATCAGCCTGCCTATCAGAATATTATGGAGAAGCCCGTCGCCTCCGAGCAGCCCGCTTAACCTGTCTAACACGGGTAACCAGAGATTATTGAACAGGGGGTCAAACACGTAGCCGATAAGGCTCTCGCCGATGAAGCGTACCACCAGGAAAGCCCCGGCGAGTACCGCCAGGGCGATGATACCGCCGGATAAGGGGTGGACGCTGGCGTCTGCCAGGCGCTCAAGCCAGGTGTGGTGACGGTGCGTGACCCTCTGCACGTCCTCTATAATGCTGCCGACAGCCGCCCAGCGCTCGTCGTGACCATGGAGCGGCATCTGGGGCGAGACAGCCTCCGGCAGGCTCTCCACGAGAGCCTTTATACCCTCGCCGGTGGTGGCTACAGTGGGGGTGACCGGCACACCCAATGTCTCCCGCAGCTTATTCAGGTCAATATTTATCCCCTGATGCCGGGCGTCATCCCACATGTTCAGTGCGACTATTACCGGGACTTTTCTCTCCAGCAGCTGGAGAGTCAGGTACAGATTCCTCTCCAGGTTGGTGGCGTTAACCACATTTACGACCACGTCGCCGGAGTCAAGCATCCTTAACGCCACCTCTTCAGCCTCGCAGGTCGGCTCCAGGGTATAGGTGCCGGGAACGTCAATGACCTCAGCCTGTTCCTCACCCAGCTTCATATAGCCGCGGGTGTAGCTTACCGTCGTGCCGGGGTAATTGGAGGCAATCACCCGCACACCGGTCAGGCGTGAGAAGATGACACTCTTGCCTACGTTGGGGTTGCCCATCAGCAGTATTCTCATCGGGAAGCGTCCTCAATCTCAACCAGTATCCGGCTAGCCATCCCAAAACCAATGGCAATCCGTGTCCTGTCTACCTCAATGGTCACCGGACCGCGCATAAACCCTGAGCTGAGCTTGGTAATCCTCTTACCCTGCCTTATGCCCAGGGCACCAAGACGGCCAAGCATACCCCGCCCGCCATCAAGCTGGACTATTGTCCCGCCCTCGCCGGGCTTCAAGTTCACAAGAGTCTTTATCGGCATCGCTATCTCCTGATTAGATGATAATGAAACTAGATCGGAAGAGCACACGTCTGAACTCCAGTCACGAGATTCCAGCTCGTATGC
>CAYUBP010000093.1:0-6250 GCA_964443115.1 uncultured Dehalococcoidales bacterium
ACACCCTATCCTACACTCTTTCCCTACACGACGCTCTTCCGATCTCTTATGCCATCTCTGCCAATGATGCCGATATCTCCATCTTCAAGGTATATGACCCTTCTAGTGTAGTCCAGTACTGCCGGTACGTCCGAGGCGACGAAGTATTCCCCGTCACCCAGGCCGATAATCAGCGGGCTATCTTTCTTGGCAACTGCAAGCCTGGGCTCACCCGCCATCATTACCACAATGGCATAGGAACCCTCCATGTCACCCAGCGCAGCCTGCACTGCCTCTCCCAGATTGCCCCGGTAGTACTTCTCAATCAGGTGCGGTATTACCTCGGTATCTGTTTCCGAGACTAAATCGTGCCCCTCGTTGGCTAGTTGCTGTCTCAGGCTCTGGTAGTTGCTTATCACACCATTGTGGACTACTGCTATCCTGCCGCAGCAGTCAAGGTGTGGGTGGGCGTTTACCGGGGACGGCTCGCCGTGGGTTGCCCACCTGGTATGTCCGATGCCTATTGCCCCGCTAAGTATCGGTGACTCTTTCTGTAGTACCTCCACCCTGACTACGTCTTTGTATACCTCAATGTCACGGTTGCACACGGCTACGCCGCAGGAGTCATAGCCGCGATATTCCAGCCTGCTCAGTGAGTTGACCAGGATGGGCTGTGCCTGTTTATCGCCGATGTAACCTACAATTCCACACATAGCTCTTCATAATTTGCCAACTGGCAGATTCTAAGCGTAGCCTAAAAGCAGGTGATTGTCAACTGTTTTAACCTCTCTTTACCTTACTACCATGTGACTATTTTCCTATTACTTCCCTGGGTGTCAAGACGGTATCATGATAAAGCATGGTGAGGTCTGGGTTTTGATGTTAATTATTGCAGTCTTGATTGATAATGAGAAGGTATTGTGTTCTAGTGCGCCGTTTGTTAGAACGCATCCATCGCGGGTGTCAGGAGCTAAAATATGAGGCTTCGCTCAGGAAGTCTGCCGCTGATTAGCTTCAGTGGCTGAACCTGGCTATTTTTGCCTACGATGACCCCGGGTCTGGCGACTACGTTGCAGCCGAGGCTGCATCCCTCGCCAATCATGGCGCCCATATCCGCTACGTGGTGTTCATCATCAATCTTGACCTCGGTTTGACCATGGCAGGCAGTAAACTGCGCTTCTATGACGCAGCCTTTATCAATGACCGAGTTCTGTATGACGGAACCCGGTCCGATGCTGACATCGCTGCCGATGACGCTGTTCTCAATCGTGGTGAAGGGTGAAATAACAACATTGTCGCCGATGCTGGTCGCCGGCAGGAGGCAAACGCTGGGGCCAATAATGCAACCCTGCCCGATGACCACCGGTCCGGCTATGTATGAGTTAGAGCGGATAATGGTTCCCTTGCCTACCGCCACCTGTCCTTTTAGCGAGACGCCCGGTTCAACGGTGCCGCCCATCTCAGCTCTAATCTGGCGCAGGACAGCATCATTAAGGCTCAATATGTCCCAGGGGTAGACGACATCCAGCCACGCGCCACCGGTCTCTACGGCATTAATGATGTAGCCCCGGCTTATCATCGTGTTCAGGGCATCGGGGATATCCAGTTCTGCATGTACGAAGTCAAAAATATCACGGTTAAAGGCGTAGATACCCGTGCTGATAATATTGCTCATAGCCTGCTCGGGCTTCTCGGCGATGGCTCTTACTATACCTGCCTCAATGGTTATTACCCCGTACCGCGCGGGGTTATCTACCCTCTTCACCAGCACCGCTTGAGGTTCTACGCTGGCGAACCGGGCAATGGTGCCGGCGGTAATCAGGTTATCACCGGGAAGGACCAGAAACTCGGCGTCAGTAACATCCCTGGCCTGGAGCAGGGCATGGGCCGTGCCCAGTTGCTGCTCCTGTGTTACATATGTTATGTCAACTCCAAGCTGCTCCCCTGAGACAAGCCAATCAAATATCTGCTCCCTTTTGTAGCCAGCTACAATCACGATTCTCCGGATACCGTTTTGAGCCAGCGCCTCAATCACGTAAGCCAGTATTGGCTTGCCGGCGATGGGCAGCATGACCTTAGGCTTGTTGGCGGTAAATGGTCTCAGTCTTTGCCCTTCGCCGCCGGCGAGAACCACTGCTTGTTGCATACTGCCTCCTAGAGCAGCCTGGAACCGGGTAAGATTATGCCACTGGCGATAGCCCCCGGCCCAATACGGCTGTTATTACCGATGGTTGTGCCCACGTTGATGCAGGCATTAATCCCGGTCTCCACTCTGTCCCCGATTATGGCCCCTAGCTTGCGCCGTCCGGTATCAATACCGGCGGCGGCTATATTTTTCTTGTCCAGCCGGAGGTTGGCAATTTTGGTGCCGGCGCCGAGATTGCAACCTTCGCCGATGATGCTATCGCCAACGTAGTTGTGATGGGGGATTTTGCTGCCATTCATGATTATTGAGTTTTTGATTTCAACCGCACTGCCGATATGACAGCCATCGCCGATGGTGGTGTAGGGGCGGATATAGCAGTTAGGCCCTATGTCACAGCCCTGCCCGATTACTACGGGACCGACAATGTAGGAGCCCGACCTTACTGTTGTCTTGCTTCCGATGGAGACCCTGTCCTTGATTGCTACATTGCCTTCTACCTGACCGGAGCTCTCTGCCTCTATGCTCTTGAGCAAATATTCATTGGCGGACAGCAAGTCCCAGGGATAGCTGAGGTTGAGCCAGTGGCTGATTTGCTGGTAATGAACGTGATAGCCACTGTCTATCATTAGCTGCAGGGAGTCGGTTATCTCATACTCCCCCCGCTGTGATTTCGGAGTCCGGGAGATGGCGTTATATATCTCTGGGGTCAGCAGGTAGGCACCAGCGTTGACCCAGTGAGAAGGAGGCGTATCTGTTTTCTCGTGGATACGGGTTACCCTGTCCCCTTCCAGTTCAAGCACCCCCAGCTTCCTGGTATTCCTGACCTCAATGATGGATATGGTGGTGTCTCCGGTCTCCGTTAACTTTCTTATGTCGCGGCTCGTTATAATATTGTCGCCATTCATCAGCAGGAAATTCCCGCCGGTCAGACCCTCAACCATTCTGACCGCATCAGCCGTGCCCAGTTGCTTACTCTGGGTGCAATACTTTATGTCAACCCTCCAATTCTCGCCATTACCAAAATACTCCCGTAGCTGCTCCTCGTGATAGCCGACCACGAAGATGAACTCGGTGACGCCTGCCTTTATCGTCTCGGCAAGCAGGTGCTCCGCTATAGGCTTATTAGCCAGCGGGAGCATTACCTTGGGACGGGTATAGGTCAGGGGCCGCATCCGGATGCCTTCCCCTGCCGCAAGAATAACTGCCTTCATCGCATTTCTCCGGTGTACTCTTTAATAGCTCTGGCGGCACTATCATACAGCCGCTGCGCCCCGGCTTCGCTTTTCGCCTCGGCGGTTATCCTGACCTTGGGCTCAGTCCCTGAAGGTCGTATAAGCAACCACCCTTCTTTGAAGGTAAGCTTCATGCCATCAATATTGCTTACCGATAGCGGTTCCATCGCCATGAGGCGCTTCTCCAGCCCGGACACTTCTATGCCTTCGCTGCTGATGCTGCCGCGGATGATGGGGTAAGATGGTATGCTATCAGCCAGCAGCGATAGCTTGTTCTGGCTGGCGATGCTGATAATCTTAGCCGCAGCGTAGATGCCGTCAGGGCACAGCGAAATGCCGGGGAAGACCCAGGCTCCCGACGGCTCACCCCCAAAGTCGCCCCTGCTTCTTAGCTCCTCTGACACGTAGGTGTCGCCTACTCTGGTCCGGGTAACGCTGAACCCCAATTCTTCAATGACCATGGAGGCATCTATGGTTGTGATTACCTCTTTAGCTTCGACCGCCCGGGCAAAGATGGCAAGCAGCTTGTCTCCGGAGATGAACCTGCCTTTGTCATCTATTACCATCATCCGGTCGGCGTCCCCATCGTGGGCGATGCCCAGGTCAGCACCAAGCTCCCTGGTCATCTTCATCAGGTCGCCGAGGTTAGCCGCTACCGGTTCAATGTCGTGGGGGAAAAAACCACTGGCATAGCAGTTTAAGCCTATTATATCGCACCCCAGTCTTCTCAGCAGGTGTGGAGTTATCACGGCGCCGGCGCCGCAGCCGCAGTCCAGGACTACCTTGAGCTTCAACGAGTCGGGGAAATCATTAAGTATGTGCTGGGTGTGCTGCTCCACCGCTTCCTGATAGGTGGCGAGGCTCTTCATATCCTGCCAGGGAGCGGCCCTGTATCTATCGTCCAGCACTATTTCCTCTATTTGCCCTGACTGGCTGTAATCAAAGGCAGAGCCGTCAGGATTGAGGAGCTTTATCCCGTTGTACTGAGCGGGGTTATGCGAGGCGGTAATCATTACTCCGGCATCAAATCCCCTTGCCGCCAGGGCAAGGGTTGGGGTTGGTGCCACTCCGGCATCGTAGCACCTGGAGCCCGCAGCCAGCAAGCCAGAGACTACGGCATTTTTCATGGTATCACCGGAAGTCCTGGTGTCTCTGGCAATCACTACTCTCTGGCATTTACTGCCGACCGCCAGCCCGACTTTCTGCGCCAGCTGGACTAACCCGGCGTCAGCAATCCGCCTTATCCCTGAGGTACCAAACAGCTGCATCTTATCCTTCATTCTACCACATATTGTCTTGAAGCATTACGAAGACCATCTCTGGAGTAAAGTAAAGCGGTAACAGCCTCAGCGGCGGTAATCGCCAGCAGATGGAGCAGGGCTTCTATCATCTTATTCCGTCACATTTACCCAGAGGTGCAGCGGCTCCAGAAAGGGCTCAGCTTCACTATCCTTGTATAACCGGAATTCAACCCTCTGGTCCTCGCCGGTGGTCTGAAGGGTGAAAGCTGTCTCCCCTTCCCACTCCTGCCCATCATCCAGTATGACTGGTTCCAGTTGGCTCCGGCTACTGCCTATCAGCGTCTCCACGTGGTAGCTAACCTCTTTCCCCTCGTGATTGACGATTCCTACAATTACCCTTGCTTCCTCCCCAACCTTAAGGTCTGTGGGGTAGTCTGCTGCCTCGCCTTCCTGCCCCAGGATATAGAACTCAGTGAAGACCTCGCCTGTTCTGGGTGTTATTATCACGTAAGCCAGTGTTCCCAGCGCTCCTACGATGGCGATTATGAGTACAATGGAAAGTGTCCTGTCCATGGTGCTTTCGCCCCAGTTCGGCAACCTTAACTCAATCCTGAAGCGCTCGTGTTCGGCCAGCCTTGCCCGTCTCAGCCAGGCAATAATTGAGGTGATTAGAATAAATGCGGCTACCGAGTAGAGTATAGGTTCCAGCGTTATGCCCCACGGCGTGTAGTTAAGAATAAGCCCGATAAGCGGCACCACAGCTATGCTCAAGCCGAAGCTCAGTGCCACCCTCTCAATACCGCCTACTCCTTCCTTCCTGGCAAATAGCGCCGTTGAAAGCGAATAGCCGGGGAAGAACAGCAGAAATGGGATACCCAGGACAATGCGGGGGACATTTGATGGGAGGAATATGACAACCAGTATCAGTGCTAAGGTCAGCAGATTCAGCGGGACGAGGCCGCTTCCCAGTCTAATTTTCAAAGGATGTCTCCCCGAAGCTTACGTGTTACGGGTGGCTCAAAGTTAGATTATACTCTCACACGGCTCGGGGGACAAGCCTGTGTTCTGGCAAGCGGACAGTATCTTGAGTTAATGAAGCCTTTAGCAGATTGCCTGCGGTTTAACCCGTCCAGTGCTGACCGATAATTATCATGTCCAGCACGTTTACAGTGCCGTCATGGTTGACATCTTCCGCTAGCCAGCCGACCTGACCGGTCTCGCCCCAGTGCTGACCGATTCTTATCATGTCAAGCACGTTGGTGTGAGCGTCGCCGTTTACATCCCAGTCGGGATAAGGCTGGTTGACAGTTACCGTGATGCTTTCCTGGTCGTTGAGCGAGCCGTCAGTAACGGTGAAGGTCACGTTGGAGTAAGCCCCCGCCTGTGCGTAGTTCGGTGTCCAGGAGAAAGTCTTGGTGGTTGGGTTAAAGCTGGCACCGGCGGGCAGATTGGAGGCGGAGTAGGCGAGTGCGTCGCCATCCGGGTCGCTGGCGGTGATGGTGAAGGTAAGGAGTTGCCCCTCGTTGACTGACTTGCTGCCGATGGCGCCGAGCACCGGCGCCCGGTTGACATTATTCACGGTGATGGTTATGTCCTCGGAGTCGGTCAGGCTGCCGTCGGAGACCTGGAAGTGGATGTCGGGATATGCCCCC
>CAYUBP010000094.1:0-6204 GCA_964443115.1 uncultured Dehalococcoidales bacterium
AATACTCTACCTGACGTTGGCGAGTTGACTTGCTCAAGACGCGTCTGGAACTATTACATGTTCAAAAAGGAGCAAATCATACCTCTTTTGTGCAATAAACGAAAGTGCCTGTTCTTTTTTCATTATAACCCCGGCTATTCGCCTCATGAGCATAGAGAACTTCAGCGAGAAACTAAAAGCCAAAGGCTACTCTTAATCGGCATGCTCTTGGCTGCCGTCATCGGTGCAGGTGGAGCAATAGCGGCTCAACTTCTTGCCAGCTAATAGGACATGAGTGCCTAAGAGAGATTAGCATTTCTCTTTCTTTTCTCTTCCCCCTCTCCTTCCCTGAAAAGGTTGCCTTAAAAGTCATCCTGAGGAGCGAAGCGACGAAGAATCTGGGGTGGTGAGGGATTCTTCGCTCAGAGCGACAGTAGATTGGCGCTTTCGGGACAAGACCCGGGGAAGGGGGGTAATTCTGGGGGCGACTTCCCGCCAGACCCGTCACCAGAGGCACTCAGAGCCAGAAAGAGGGCATTGTTCGGGCAAGTGTCTACTTCGGGATAGCAGACGCCCGGCGGCGCTGCAGATAGGCAGCCAAGACTATCAGCGCCGCCCCGAGCAGAAGACTGACCAGTATCTTGACCAGCTGTGGTAAGTCCATGCTCAGAAAGAAGGCATAGGTATAGACGCCAGCCAGCGAGGCAAGGGCGTAGCTCACCATGTGAGCCCTGATAGGCTTCTGCTTGATTGCCCGGAAGACGAGCCAGCCGATAACCGCCAGGGACGCCAGCACTGCAACCGCTATTAGCATGATTACCACCCTATAACTTCAAAGAACTTTCCCAGGGAAGCAAACATAGACACGGTGAGCAGCAGGGCGACCAGTTTCCCTATCTCAGACAGGTACATCACGTACTCTGCCGCCAAGTAGCCCACCGCCGACAGGCAGAACAGAATCCCGAAACCGTATAGTATATATATCAGCCTCATATTGAGTCTCCGAGACTAACCGGTGGGCGACGGTTCCCGCAGGGTAACCGGGTACAGGTTCAAGATTATCCGGCGCTCTATATCTCCCCTCTGGATGATGAGTGAAAACTCCTCGCCCCACTCTGATGGCGTACTGCCGAGCTGGGCGGTATCAACCACCCACTCCAGCTCACCCGTGCCCAGCGCTGCTATATCAATCGGCTGCGATGTCACGTCCAGTATTTTCTCTCCCGACCGCCAGGCTGATACTTCCACGGAAGTTGAGTAGCGGGAGAACCGGCGGTTGTCTATCTCGTAGCGGAAAGAGACCTTTTCACCCGCGGCAGCCGATATGTAATAGGTGGGGGAGAAGTTGTCCCGGCTCAGCCAGAAGTCCGCATCTACTCTCTGCTCCTGCTCTCCGGTGGTTATGTAGATAGTATCGTAGACCCCCATATAGCCGTCCACGATAAACACCGCGATAATGCCGGCGAAGCACGCCAGCGCCAGATATAGAAAGGCGTAGTTCCGTTTGGTAGCCATACCCTTTACCAGCACCTGCTAACCAGTATACCACAAGCGGCTGGCTGTCAAATATGTCAGGCTACATCGGGCTCAATCAGCCCGTAGTTGCCGTCCTTTCGCCGGTATACCACGCCGAGCCGCTCGCTCTCAGCGTTAAAGAACAGGAAGAAATCATGCCCGAGAAGCTCCATCTGGTCAATAGCCTCGGCTGTCGTCATGGGCTTGACCGCAAACCGCTTGGTCTTAATTACCCCCGGCGGAGCCACCAGCTCTGTTCCGGCACCGGCTTCGGTTTTTGCCGCCGGGTTACCCCGCCCCCTTTGGTATAGCTTCCCCTTGTAGTGCTCAATCTGCCGGTTCATGATTTCCGCCGCCTTATCAACGGCGGTAAACAGGTCCTCACCCCTCTCCTCGGCGCGGAGCAGGGTGCCCTGGCTATCTACCGTCATCTGCACCACGAAGCGGTGCTGGGGGGCTCTGGTCTTTTCCTCAACTATCTCCACCTTGGACTCGGTAATATTGGGCAGGTGGCGGCTAATCCTGCCCAGCTTGCGCTGGATATAGCTGCGCGCTTCATCAACTAGCTGGATGTTCCGGCTGGTTATCTGTAGCTCCATTTTATACCTCCCTTGCCAGCACCAGTGCCCAGACCGAGGCGGCGCCGGCAGCTTTTAATGCAGCGGCACAGGCATCAACGGTAGCCCCGGAGGTGGCAACATCGTCAATCAGCAATATTCGCCTGCCCTGTAGCCTCCGGTCACGGCAAGCAAAGGCACGCTCCACGTTGCGCCGCCGTTCGTCTACACCGGACGTCCTGACCTGGGGTGGCGTATGATGCTTCCGGACAAGGCAGTCATCAACCACGGATAGACCGGCAAGCCTCCCCAGTTCCCCTGCCAGCAGGCTGGACTGGTTGTAGCCCCGCTGCCGGAGCCGCTTGGGATGCAGGGGCACGGGCACCAGAGTGTCCGCCGGCAGCGGATTAGCTTCAAGGTAGCCGTGAAGCAGCCCCGCCAGGGGTGCTGCCAGGGCTCTAACGTCTTTGTACTTAAATTGATGAACAGCCTTACGGACCACCCCGTCAAACCGGAACGGGGAGCGAATGCCATCTATCTGCGGCTGCCAGTCAGCACAGCCGGGACAAAGCGTACCTGCGGTAGCTTGAGGTCGTCCGCACCTGGGGCAAAGCGGCGGCTTAATCTCCGGCAGCGACCGGCGGCAGGAATGACATAACAAGTCCCCCTCACGCCCACAGCCGATACACCACCGGGGAAACAGGAAATCCAGTGCTGCCCCTTTTAGCTTGGTTAACTGAGGAAGCACGTTTACCGCCTAGAACTTTTTTAGCGGGAACGGGAGTTATGAACTGAGCCGCTGATAATGGGCTCGTTAATATACACATCACCATTCCTGATTTTCAGGTTAAAGCCGCAATCAGGATTGGTGCAAACCCAGGCTTTGTAATGAATCGGCGCTCCCTGGCTGCCAAAATCGGACAGGGGCACCAGCTCTCCAGACTTACACTTCTGGCATTTTGGTAAACTTTCCAAGAGACCACCTCCCAGCCAAAATTCCATAGCAGTATACACTAAATCGGAGCCATTGACAAGGGCTATCCAAGCCTGACCAGGCTAATCCGGCTGTAGATTGCCCCCTGCCTGGTAAGCTGGCTCCTCATCAGGCTGATAGCACTCACCTCAATGGCATACTCCATGTCCAGGCTGGCGCCGGTAATAGCCTGCCCAAACTCACGCCCCGCCCCGGGTGATACCCCTTCGCGGACGCGGGCAAGGGTCAGGTGTGGGGTGAACGGGCGTGGCTCGGGAGCGAAACCAAGGCGTGCCAGGTTTTCCTCAAGCCGTTGCTGAAGCCGCACAAGGCTATCTGTGTCCCCCCGTAACCCTACCCAGGCTACGCGTGCCTGCGCCGGACTGGGGAAGACACCCAGCCCGCTGACCTCAAGGCGGAATGGTGATATTCCGGCGGTGGCTTCTTCCATAGCTGCGGTAATTTCGCCTGTGCTGTCCGCGTCAATATTCCCTAAAAACTTCAGCGTCAGGTGAATGCCGCGGGGGTCAACCCATTTGACGCTGGGCTGATTTTTCAGCCGGCTTTGCAGTCTGCCCAGACCCTGCCTCAGCTCGTCAGGCAGCTCAACGGCGATAAACGAGCGAATCTGCTCCATTTGCTAAATGCCGAGCAGCCTACGGGCGTTGCCGGCAAAAATCAGGTCTCTGGTTTCCTGAGGGAAGTTCAGTGAGTCTATCTCCTTGATTAGACGCCCCGGTGCCAGCAGCGGATAGTCGCTGCCGAAGAGCACCCGGTCGGCGCCAGCCATCTGGACAACCTGCTGGTAGACCTGCGGGGTGTAAAGCAGCGGCGAGGCAGCGGTATCAAAGAAAACGTTGCTCATCGCCTGCTTCACCTCGGGCATCATGGCGTAGAAGGGCAGGCCGCCGCCCCAGTGGGCGCAGATGATGGTCAGCCGGGGGAAGCGGGTAATAAGGGGGTAGAGCATGTCCGGGGTAATACTTCCCTTGCCCGGGTAGCTGTGGCCCACCGGCTCGGAGGCATGAGTCAGCAGCATCATCTTGTATCTGGTCATAACCTCCACCAGGGGCGTCATTAATGTCTCATCGCTGAAGTCAAATAGCTGGGTATCGGGGCGTAGCTCCCCCACCCCCCGCGCCCCCGCCCGGGCGCAGCGCTCCAGCTCAGCCACAGCCGCATCATACGAGTTGGGCTGGATGGCACAGAAGCCCACCAGCCGCCGGGGGTAGCGGGTAATCATCTCCAGGATGTAGTCATTGGTCTCCACGCACAGGTCATGGGTTGTCCAGCCGATATTGGCAATAACCGATACGTCAATCCCCTCTTTATCCATGCTGGAAATCAGCTCGTCGGCGGTGGCAAGCCTGGCTTTAGAGTCGGAGTAGAGGATGGCAAAGCACGGGTCACTATCCACGTATCTACCGCGGTTCTTCTTTACCTGGGGCGGGAAGACGTGGGTATGGAAGTCAATTATCATGACTGCTGCTCGGGCGCCTCTGCGGATGGTGCTTCGGCTTCAGCCTTGACCTCTTCCACAACTGCCTCAGCAGCAAAGGCCTCCTCCCTCTCGGCACGTACTTCTACGACCTTGACCACTGGCTGCTCCGGGTCGGTAAGAACTTCAACATCCGGGTCAAGGACGATGTCGCTGACGTGGATTGCCTGGTCAACATCGGTGAGCGGGCTAAGGTCAACCTCTATCTGCGGCGGGACCCTGTCCGGCAGGCACTCAATGCTGAGGCTGGTGACCCCGTAAATCAGGCTGCGTCCCTTAACCTTCAGCGCCCGGGCTTCGCCGACCAGAATAATGGGGACGTCCACCTTCATCCGCTCCTGCATCCTTACCTGATAGAGGTCAACATGGAACAGCGCTCCGGTGATGGCGTCACTCTGGATTTCGCGGATGAATACCTTTTTTGGTTGCTGCTCATCCTCAACCTCCAGGGTCACCAGCCGGGTTGTCCCCGCCCGGGATACAACCTGCTTAAGTGCAGCAGCATCGCACTGCAAAGGCACTGACTCTATACCGTGACCAAAAAGATGAGCCGGGGTAATACCCTGGCGGCGCAGAAACCTGGTCTTCTTACCCAGAACATTTCTCTTGGCAGCTCGCAGTGTCAAATCCGTCACTATATATCCTCCCCTGGTCAATAAACAACCTGTCCCCAGCATTTTAAACGGAGAGTGGTACAAAAATCAAATCGGGGTTCTGCTCATTCTTGGTTGTTAGAACGTGTCATTGCGAGGAGCGTAGCGACGAAGCAATCTGATACAAAGAGATTGCTTCGCTCCGCTCGCAATGACAACTAAGATTACGTAAAAGGCAAATCGGGTTTCTGTAGACTTCTGCCCCCTGAGAAAAGTATAATGTTACCGCAGGGGTGATGATGACATCAAATGCAGAAAGTCCATTGCCAGCAGCCTCGGCGGATAGCTCAGGAGCCGGGGTTTTTTCATCATCAGCATCAGCCGCCGAGCTGGAGACTGTAGCCAAGCGGCTGCGGCGCCACATCATTTCTATGATTGGCAAGGCCGGCAGCGGTCACCCTGGCGGCTCCCTGTCAGCGGTGGAGATACTTGTCGCCCTCTATTTCAGGGTGATGCGGCACAAGCCCGGCGACCTCTGCTGGGCAGAGCGGGACAGGTTCATCCTGAGCAAGGGACATGCCGCACCGGCGCTCTACGCCACTCTGGCTGAGTGCGGCTACTTCCCGGTGGATGAGCTCTACACCCTGAGGCGGCTTGACAGCCGTCTCCAGGGACACACCGACCGCAACCTCTGCCCCGGGGTGGAGATGTCTGCGGGGGCGCTGGGGCAGGGTCTGTCTTTTGCCGTTGGCGTTGCCCTTGCCGGCCGCCTCAACTCGCAGGACTACCGGACTTACGTCCTCCTCGGCGACGGGGAGTGTGACGAGGGACAGGTCTGGGAAGCCGCCATGGCTGCCGCCCACTTCGGGGTGGATAAGCTGGTAGCCATTGTTGATAATAACGGGCTGCAGATTGACGGCTGGAACCGGGACGTCATGAACCTGGAGCCATTTAACAAAAAGTGGGAAGCCTTTGGCTGGCGTGTTATTGAGGTTGACGGGCATGACCTCGCCCGGCTTGTTGAAGCCTTTAATACGGCGAAGCAGATCGGAAGAGCACACGTCTGAACTCCAGTCACGAGATTCCATC
>CAYUBP010000095.1:0-5354 GCA_964443115.1 uncultured Dehalococcoidales bacterium
GGTGTTAGCCCCGCGCCCGATTCTTCCCCGGAGCTGGTAGAGCTGGGTTAGGCCGAGCCTGTCCGCCCGGTTGACAATAAGGGTGTTGACGTTGGGCATGTCCAGTCCCGATTCTATAATTGTGGTGCAGACCAGGACATCGCACCTGCCGCTGGCAAAGTCCGCCATCACCCGCTCCAGCTCCGCCTCCGGCATCTGCCCGTGGGCAACGGCTATCCTCGCCTCGGGCACGGTCTTCCTGAGCCTGGCTGCAAGGTAGCCTATGCCCTGTACCCGGTTGTGGACAAAGAAGACCTGCCCGTTGCGCTCCAGCTCTCTGAGTATGGCTTCTCTTACCAGCCGCTCGTCATAGCCGGCGACGTAGGTCTTTGTGGGGAGTCTATCCTCAGGAGGGGTCTCCATGGTGCTCATGTCCCTTACCCCCACCAGCGACATGTGGAGGGTGCGGGGGATGGGGGTGGCGCTCAGGGTGAGCACGTCCACCTCCTGCCGTAATTTCTTAAAGTGTTCTTTATGGGCGACGCCGAAGCGCTGCTCCTCGTCAATGACGAGCAGCCCCAGGTCTTTGAAGATAACGTCCTTCTGGAGCAGGCGGTGGGTGCCGATGCAGATGTCCACGCTGCCGCTAGCCAGCCCGTCAATAACCGCCTGCTGCTCTTTGGGCGTGCGGAAGCGGCTTAACACCTCAACCCTGACCGGGAATGCCTCCAGCCTCTGGCGGAAGGTGGCGAAGTGCTGCTGGGCGAGCACGGTGGTCGGCACGAGCACCGCTACCTGTTTGCCGTCCATGACGGCTTTGAAGGCGGCGCGGATGGCGACCTCGGTCTTGCCGTAGCCGACATCGCCGGACACCAGCCTGTCCATGGGCCGGGGCTTAGCCATGTCCTCTTTTACTTCGGCAATCGCCTTCGCCTGGTCGGGGGTCTCAACGTAGGGGAAGGAAGACTCCAGCTCCTGCTGCCAGGCTACGTCAGGGGAGAAGGCAAATCCGGGGACGACCTCCCGGGTGGCGTAGAGAGCCAGCAGTTCCCGGGCAATTTCCGCTACAGATTCCTTCACCCGCTCCCTGGTGCGGGACCATTCCTGAGTCCCCAAGCGGCTTAGCACGGGTGGGCGGTCACTGCCGCCGATGTAGCGGCTGACCCGGTCTATCTGGTCGGTGGGGACATAGAGCCTGTCACCGGCGGCGTAGTTCAGCACCAGATACTCACGCTCGTTGCCGTTGCTGCTCATGGTCGTGGTGCCGGCAAACCGGGCAATGCCGTGCTCAACATGCACCACGTAGTCTCCGGGGGCTATCTCAACCAGGAGCTGGCGATGGGAGACCGCCCGTTTGCTGACTGGCCGCCGCTGCTGTTTGGTAAAGCCAAAGATTTCGGCATCGGTGAAGAGGCAGGTATTGCCCAGCACCCACCCCCCGGCTGCCACGCCGGCGACCAGGTTAACTCCGCCGGGCGGTGGTATTTCTTTGATTTCGGCAGCCGGCGGGGCGATGATTTCCTCCTCGTCCAGCAGCTCGGAAAGGCGATCCGCCTGGTGGCTGACGATGATGACCCTGGACTTGCTGTCCAGTAGCTGCTTAACTTTCTTGAGGAACAGCGGCAGCTGCCCGGCGTAGCCGGGAGCCGGAGCCAGGTCTAGCCGGTAGTCCGTCTCTCCCCAGGCGGCTAGCGTCAGATGCCGCCTCTTTTCCAGTTCAAGCTCATCTGCGGTGAAACAGGGGCTGGGGAGATTGTGCGGCAGCTCCCCCAGCTCCAGCTTCTCGTTACGCAGTTCGCTGGCTTCGGCACACAGAGTGTCCAGAGCTGACTTTATGCTTCCAGGCTCGTCCAGTATCACCCGCGTATCGGGTGGCAGGTAGCTCAGGATGCATTCACGGTTAAACAGGGGGGCGTAAAGATGGATGTTGCGGGGGTGTTGCTGGCTCTTCAGCAGGGCAATGTCCTGCCGGGACTGCTCTCTTGCCTCAGGATTGCAGCCGGAGAGGTCAATGCTGTCCAGGGCTTGCTCCAGCGCCGGCTGGTCACCCGTGACGAGCTCCATGGCGGGACCGATGACCACGGACGGCGTCATTGCCTGCGAGCGCTGGGTAGCCGGGTCAAAGAAGCGGATGCTCTCCACCGTGTTGCCGAAGAACTCAAGGCGAACGGGTAGTACGGTGTTGGGGGGAAATATATCTATTATGCCGCCGCGGCGGCTCATTGTGCCCGGCACCTCAACCGTGCTTTCAAGACGGTAGCCCAGGGCTGCCCAGCGGCTCAGCAGGGCGAGCGGGTCAACATCCATCCCGGCGTTGACCATGTGGCAGGCGGAGACGAAATCGCTGCGGGGCACTGTCTTCCAGGCGACCGCCGCTGCCGGCGCAACAATGAGTAGAGAGCCGCTGCCGGTCAAGGCGAACAGTGCCCGCAGCCGTTCCAGCTCGGTGGAGGTGTCTCCGGTAATGCGCTCGTAGGGCAGGGCGTCAGGTTCAGGGAGGAGCTTTACTTCGTCTGCTGGGCGCCAGACCATGAGTTGCTCGTAGAGCTTCCTGGCGGTCTCCGGCTGTGCGGTAATGACCAGCAGCGGCTGGCTCAGCCTCCGGTGCAGGGCGGCGATAAGATAGGGCTTGGCGGTATCGGGGATAACCAGAGTCCGGTTGCCCGGCTGCTGCCACGCGTCTATCAGCCGGCGGTAGCCGGGCGCTTCGTCAAGGAGGTTTAGTAAGCGGGTTATATCCAATCTGGTCTCCAAACACCTCTAGGGCTAGCCGGAACCGGCTAGCCCTCCATAAAAATTCTATCACAGGGATAGAGGGCGGGCAAATGTCCTCTTACCTTAGAGAGGGGAAGGGATAAATGGAGGGATAGGGTTTAACTCTCTTGTTCGGGAGATACTGGCTTGATATAATGGGGCAAAGTTGTGGATTGGAAGTGAATGGCTAAGAAATCGGGTCTGCCCTATCAGAGAATAGTGGTCAAGCTGGGCACCAGCCTGCTCACCGGAGGCTCAAGCCAGCTTGACGGGGCGGTGATGTCCGACGTGGCGCGGCAGATAGCCTGTCTGCACGGGCAGGGCATGGAGGTCATAATCGTCTCCTCCGGGGCGGTCGCCGCCGGCAGGCATAAGCTGGGCTTGACCAGGAAAATCAGGGGCATCCCCTATAAGCAGGTGCTGGCTTCGGTGGGGCAGAGCCGCCTGATGAACTACTACGGGGAGCTTTTCGGACGGCACGATATAACTGTCGCCCAGGCGCTGCTGACCCGGGCAGACCTTGTTGACCGGGCGGGCTATCTCAACGCACGCAACACCCTGCTTGCCCTGCTGGAGCTGGGGGTGCTCTGCATTGTCAACGAAAACGACGTGGTGGCGGTGGATGAGCTTGACGGAGCCAGGTTCGGGGACAACGATAACCTCTCCGCCATGGTGGCTAACCTGGTGGATGCCGACCTTTTGCTCCTGCTGACCGATATCGCCGGGCTGTATACCGCTGACCCGCATTTTGACCCCTCCGCCCGGCTTATCCCCGAGGTGAAGAAGATAGACTCACTGATTGAGAGCCTGGCGGCGGGCACCGCCAGCCGGCTCGGCACAGGCGGCATGATAACCAAGATAGAAGCGGCGAGGCTGGCGACCGCCTGCGGCATCGCCGTGATTGTCGCCGACGGCAGGGAGCGGGACATCATTTTGCGGCTGGCAGGTGGGGAAAGGCTCGGCACGCTGTTCTTGCCCGAGACCAGCAAGCTGGAGAGCCGCAAGCGCTGGATGCTCTCCGGTCTCTGCGTCAGGGGGAGACTGGTGGTGGACGCCGGCGCCGCCCTGGCGCTCGTGAAGCAGAAGCGCAGTCTCCTGGCAGCCGGCATCAAAGAGGCTGGCGGCGATTTTGAGCGCGGCGATATAGTTGACATCTGTGACCCGGAGGGTATCCGCATCGGCAGCGGCATCGTCAACTACAGCTCTAAAGACATTGAGGCTATCAAGGGGTCGCGCTCGGACAGGATTGCCGCACTTCTCGGCTATGACTACGGCTCCGAGGTAATACACCGCAATAACCTGGTAGTCCTGGGATAAGGAGTAAGCATGAAGACGCAGATAACCCGGGGCAGAGGCACTCTCTACCGGGAGTTTGAAGAGCAGCCGGTATCGGCTGTCAGCTACCAGTTGCAGGAGGAGTCCGCCTCCGAGGTCGTCCGGTGGTGGGGGGAGTTCACCTTCGTTGATAATGTGAACATCGGGGAGAGCGCCCACTGCGTCATTGAGCTTGAGGACGGGCGACGGGGCAGATGCCATATCCGCAAGCTGATTAACCGCGTCATCCGCGGCGTCCCACCCCGCTTTGTCTATCACTTCACGGGGACGGATACACTGAGGTAGAAATAGCCCGCATGGAGGTGGGGCATGAAGACTAATGTCCTATACTTCGGGGACAACCTGGAAATCCTGCGCAACCGGGAATACTTTCCAGATGGGTGCGTTGACCTCGTCTATCTTGACCCGCCGTTCAATAGCAAAAAAGACTATAACATCCTTTTCAAGGAAAACGGCGGCGTGGAGTCCGAAGCCCAGATAAAAGCCTTCACCGATAGCTGGCACTGGACACAGAGCGCCGAGGACACCTACCACGATATTGTAATAAACGGGCCTCTCAAAGTGGGCAAGCTGATTGGCGCACTGCATGACGCCATCGGGCGCAATGATGTCATGGCATACCTGGTGATGATGACGGTGCGTCTGATAGAGCTGCACCGTGTGTTAAAGCCCACCGGCTCTCTCTACCTCCATTGTGACCCCACCGCCAGTCACTATCTGAAGCTGGTCTTAGACCAGATATTCGGGCCAGCCAATTTCAGGAATGAGATTGTGTGGAAAAGAACTACATCCCATGGAGATTGGAAACAAGGGGCTAAACATTTTGGGCGTGTTCACGACCATCTGTTATTCTACTCTAAGACTGGCAATCCGACTTGGAATCCGCAATTTGTGCCCTTCTCTTCTGAACAGATTGCACAGCAATACTACAAAGTAGATGATAATGGCAGAACTTATAGATTAGTGACACCTACGGCGAAAAAACCTGGTGGTGACACTTCTTACGAATGGAAGGGAGTCAAACCACCGAAAGGACGTTACTGGGCTTATAGTCGTCAAAAAATGGAGGAAATGGACAGGAAGGGACTGCTCTACTATAGCAAGACTGGTCAACCATATATTAGATATTATCTTGAAGAGAGACCGGGCGTAGCAGCACAGTCCATTTGGACTGATACCCCCCCTGTTGCACCAACCGCCAAAGAGCGACTTGGCTATCAGACCCAAAAACCTCTCGCCCTAGATCGGAAGAGCGTCGTGGAGGGAAAGAGTGTAGGATAGGGTGG
>CAYUBP010000095.1:5364-6201 GCA_964443115.1 uncultured Dehalococcoidales bacterium
AACCTCTCGCCCTGCTGGAGCGTATCATAAATGCCAGTTCCAATGAGGGGGATATTGTTTTAGACCCCTTCTGCGGGTGCGGGACGGCGGTGGTGGCGGCGCAGAAGCTGAACAGGCGCTGGATAGGCATTGATGTTACTAATCTGGCTATCGCCCTGATGTGCCACCGCCTTAAAGATAGCTTTGGCATTGATGCCGAGGTTATCGGCGAGCCGGTGGACTTAGGTGGAGCTAAAGCCCTCGCCCAGCAGGACAGATACCAGTTCCAGTGGTGGGCATTGAAGCTGATTAAAGCCCGCCCCGTCGGCGAGAAAAAGAAGGGGGCGGACAAGGGTATTGACGGCGTTATCCATTTCATAGACGAGGTCACTGGCAAGCCCAAGCGCGTGGTCGTCCAGGTGAAGAGCGGGCACGTGGGCGTGAATGCCATCAGGGAGCTTGAGACGGTGGCTAAGGACGAGGCTATCGGCGTTCTTATCACCCTTGAGCCGCCCACCGAGCCAATGAAGGTGGAGGCTGTAGCTGCGGGTTACTACCATTCGCCCGTCTGGGATAAAGACTATCCCAAAATCCAGATACTCACCGTGGTTGAGTTGCTGCACGGAAAGACGGTTGATATGCCCCCGCAGACCCAGACCAGCGTGACCTTCGCTAAGGCACCAAAAGTCTCAAAAAAAGAAGGGGAGCAACTGGCGCTTAGCTAGGAAATCGGGTGTTTAAGAAGGGCTCTGCCTGCTTTGTCATTGCGAGGAGCGCTAGCGACGAAGCAATCCCAAATGCAAGGGTATGAACAGACAATACTTTGTATACTTAATGACCAATAGAAACAATACTGTG
>CAYUBP010000096.1:0-6195 GCA_964443115.1 uncultured Dehalococcoidales bacterium
GGGCAGCCCCGCCCGTTCTAGCCGAGGAGCTATTTGAGCAGTTTGTCGCCGCTGCCCGCGCCAGCGGGCTCAAGATTGAGACCGGGCGCTTCCAGTCCCATATGCTGGTGGAAATCCACAACGACGGCCCGGTAACTATACTGCTTGACAGCAGGTAAATCTGCAACTTGCCGTAAACGCAACCTATTGCAATTACCACCGGATTCTGTTATAATTTCCCCGTGAAACAGCGCGGGGAAATAGCCGGCAAGCTGGGGGAGCGCGGATATCGCCTGACGCCGCAGCGGCTGATGATTCTGGCGGCAATTGAAGATAGCGATGACCACATCAGCGCCGAGGAAATCTACTCCCAGGTTGTCGCCAAGTACCCGTATGTCAATATTTCCACCGTCTACCGCACATTGGAGTTGCTCAAGGGGCTGGGGCTGGTCACAGAGACTGACTTCGGCGAGGGGCGGGTCAGGTATCATCCCTCGGGCAAGGACCACCACCACCACCTTATCTGCCAGGAATGTGGGGCTATCATTGACCTTGACGAATCAGTGCTTGCCTCTATGAAGGATGTCCTGCTCCAGGAGCACGGATTTGTCGCTGATTTAAAACACCTTGCAATCTTTGGCCGCTGTATGAAGTGTAAGAAGTAAATTTTTGGCTATTTACTGCATATATGCGTGTGCTTACTGTTGCGTTTAACAGCAGGTATCTTGGGGAACTTTTCGGGAAGGGGGTGAAAGGTTTAGGTAGTATAAGACAAAAAGCTCAAATAATTGTCGCAATTAGTCGTCGCAATTAATCGCTAACACTGGAAGGAGGTCAAAAGACATGGCATGTTTTCTCGTCCCTGTAGGGGAGGCTATCGTGACAACCGTCGTGCAGAAGGTTGTGGAAAACAGAGAGACGAAAACCGGCGGGGAAAAGGCCGGAAATACGGGGTTGACGTGGAGCCGGAGATTGGGCTGGCTGAATAAGATGCTGTGGGGCGGCTCCATACTGTTAGCATTTGAACATATCTGGCATGGAGAAATTGTACCCTGGCCGCCGTTTTTAACAGCCATGGAGAATCCGGCAGAGGTAGCTCCGATGCTGCATGAGATGGCGACGTTTGGTGTAGCTATGGCCGTATGTGTAACGGCTGTCTGGGGGATAATGATTATGGTTGCCGAACTAAAAGCCAGAGCTATGCCCGCAGTAAAAGCGGCGCCTGCCGGCGGGGGCAATAAGTAATGTGGCTTATTCTTACGGCGCTGGCGGCGGTAGTCGCAACACTGGTATGGTATATAAAGGCTCCGGAAGACAAATATAAGTTAGGATTATTGAGTTTAGCCCTCTGGGGGGCAACGCTCATGTGGCTCGTTGACCACGTGATGGCATATGTAACCGAAGGGGGCGAGTTTTTTGAAACGAGCCTGGATGCAACGATGCTTGGGATTTCGGTAATACTAGTTGCCCTCCTGGTGTGGTTAATTGTGCTGCTGGTCAGTGACCCCAAGGGGGTCTTGAAAAGAGCCTTGAAAAGGTAAAGCCTGCTCAGCGGCATACTGCACAGCAGTGGGGTAGTGAAGATGCTGCCCTGCTTGCCGCCCACGGGCTGGCGCGTGGTTGTTTGCCTAGAAAGCCCTGAGCGTCTGCGGCTCAAGCTCAAGGCTGATGTCCAGCGCCCTTGCCGAGTGAGTTAGAGCGCCGATAGAGATAGTATCAACGCCGGTCATAGCTACCTGGCGTATGTTAGCCAGGGTGATGCCCCCCGAGGCTTCAGTCCTGACATGTGGTGGGATGAGGCGTAAGACCTGTCGCATCTCATCGGGGCTCATGTTGTCCAGCAGGATAATGTCAGCACCGCCTTCGGCGGCATCCATTGCCTCTTGAACAGTAGTAGCCTCCACCTCGACCTTTTGCCCTGTGGGGGCGTTCTGCTTTGCCCTGGCTACGATGTCCCTTAGGCTCATGCCCAGCGCCCGCAGCGCCGCCAGGTGGTTGTCTTTGATGAGCACCCCGTCACCGAGGTCAAAGCGGTGGTTCCGCCCGCCGCCCATTCTTACCGCATACTTCTCCAGCAGCCGCAAGCCCGGGGTGGTCTTGCGGGTATCGGTGATGGTCGCCCGGCTGCCTTTCGTTTCTGCCACAAGCTCCGCCGTCAGCGTGGCGATGCCGCTCAGCCGCTGCAGGAAGTTCAGGGCGGTGCGCTCGGCTTTGAGGGTGCTGGTTACCCTGCCCTGGACTCTGGCAGCTATGTCTCCGGCTTTGACCTCTGCCCCGTCTTTAATGAGCAGCTCAATCTCCAGTGACGGGTCAACCCTGAGAAAGACCCTCTTTGCGACTTCGCCGCCAGCCAGTACCCCTTTTGCCTTTATCACCACTGACGCCTTCCCCATCAGGTCGGGGGGGATGAGCAGCTTGCTGGTTATATCGCCGCGGCTGATGTCTTCTGCCAGGGCGGTGTCTATTACGCGGTCAATCTGTTCTTCGGATAGCCGGGATTTGTCCACGGACCCCATCCCCTGTATCCACTTCCCCTTGCCAAGGGGAAGTGGAAAAGTTTTTCTTAGGAGGGGCGAAGCCCCTCTTTAACACCCTGCGTCATTCTGATGACTCTCCCCTATTCAACGCCCTGAGCGCAGCGAGGTCGTTTGTCAGGTAATTGCGAGCGGAGCGAAGCAATCTCAGCGCGAACAGATTGCTTCGTCGCTACGCTCCTAGTAATGAGTCAGGCAAGCCCTCTTTTTCTAACCAGCTTTGCCCTGAAAGTGCCTCTTTATTGTCATCCTGAGCATGGCGAAAGGCCTCACCGCCCCAGATTCTTCGTCGCTTCGCTCCTCAGAATGACTTTTGAGGGCAACCTTTTCCTCCCCTCAACATCGGGAGTGGAATTCATTCCAGAGGGGGCGCCAGCCCCCTCTATGGATATTGCACCCTTCCCTTTCCTTAGGAAAGGGAAGGGTGATAGGTTCGTACACGTCTCCTTCGTAAGGAGAGCGGGATACAAGGGGGTAAGGTCTAGGTGCTCTCTACCTTGCCGGCAATGCTGCCCCGGGCAATCCTCATCGTCGCCCCGGACTCCACCTTGATTACGATGCTGTCCTCGCTGACGCTCTCAATCGTTCCGTAGATGCCGCCAGCGGTGATTACCTTGTCTCCCCTTGTCAGCTCCGACATTAGCTGTTCGTGCTGCTTTCGCCTTTTCTGCTGCGGCCGAATCAGCACGAAATAGAACATGACAATAATCAAGACGAAGAAGCCTATCGTGAACCAGTCAATTTGAGTTGTCCCGTCCTCCGCTTGAACACAGCCGCCCAGAAACACCAGGCTAAAAAGTAAGCCTGCCACTAACCCCCAGACTAATTTCTTCACCCTTTCTTCCTCCTTAATTTCCAGCTCCCCTAGTCTGCAACCTTGCCCTGAAGTGACCAGGGGCTCGTTTTATCAATCCTGATTTTCACCAGCTTCCCCAGGCAATCATGGCTGTCCCTGAAGAATACCAGTTTACCACTTCGTGTCCTGCCCTGCCACTTGTCTCCCTTTACCCCCTCTACCAGAATTTCAAACGTGCTGCCCAGCAGCCGCACATTAAGCCCGGCGGCGATGCCCTCCTGGAGCTTCTCTACTATGTCCAGGCGCTCCTTTTTCTCCGCCCGCGGCACGTCGTCCTCCAGGTTCTCCGCGGCAAATGTCCCCGCCCGCGGCGAATAGCATGCCACATGGATAGTATCAAATCTCAGCTCGGAGAGCAAGTCCACCGTCTGCTGGAACTGGCTGCGGCTCTCCCCGGGGAAGCCGACGATGACATCGGTGCTGAGAGCTACCCCGGGTATCCGCCTGCGTATCTCGCCGACCAGCCGCCGGTAATGTTCCACGGTATAGCCACGCCCCATGGCGCTGAGAATCCCGTCACTGCCCGCCTGCACCGGCAGGCTTATCTGCTCGCAGACCTTGCCCAGCGAAGCCACCGCCTCTATAAGCCTGGGGCTCATGTCTTTGGGGTGGCTGGTCAGGAAGCGTATTCTCGCCAGCCCGTCCACAGAGTTAAGCTCGGATAAAAGGTCAGCCAGCTCCGGCTTGCCCGGTAGGTTGCGCCCGTAGGAGTCCACGTTCTGCCCCAGCAGAGTGACTTCTTTGGACCCCCGGCGCACCAGCTCCCTGACCTCAGACACCACCTCCGCCACCGGGCGGCTCCGCTCCCGCCCGCGCCGGTAGGGGACAATGCAGTAGGAGCAGAAGTTATCACAGCCCTGCATGATAGAAACATACGTCGCCGGGGCAGGCTGGCGGGGTAATGTCTCTCCCCACCCGGGACTTTCCAGCCACGGGGGGCAGTCTCCCGCCTTGAAGAAATGGTCAACGTGAGGGAAAGCGTGTTTCAGATGGTCGGTATCCGCATTGACCAGGCAGCCGGTGACGGCGATAGTCAGCCCGTTGTTTGCCGTCTTCAGCGGTCTGAGGGCATGGAGCTTGCTGATAACCCGGTTCTCGGCGCTCTGCCGCACGACGCAGCTATTGACGATAATCAGGTCAGCGTTGCCAGCCTCCGACGGCTGGTAGCCCAGCCCCTCAAGGTAGCCGGCCAGCCGCTCCGATTCCGCCTTGTTCATCTGGCAGCCGATTGTCCAGATATGATACCCGGGCATGTCCCTCCCCGAATTAAAAATACCCCTTATTCAGGGGGTATGCCTGCCTGTAATGGCGGAGGGAGTGGGATTTGAACCCACGACCCCAGTTTCCCAGGGTAAGCGCTTAGCAGGCGCCCGCACTAGACCACTATGCGATCCCTCCGCTAATCAAATAGACCGGCGCTATATTCAATATTATCACAACCCTCTGTTTTCCTCAAAGATATTTGGGTTTTTGATTGCGCTATAGCTGTCTGAATTCTGTCCGGTTATGGTATACTCAGATGCTCATGGAACTCTGGTACATCTTCCTTATAGCCCTCAGCCTGTCCGCGGACTGTTTTGCCGTAGCCCTCGCCGGCAGCCTCTCTTTGAAGACGCTCTCTTTTCTGGGTGTAGCCCGCACTTCTTTAGCCTTTGGCATCGCCCAGGGTGTAATGCCGGTGCTGGGGTGGCTGGCGGGCAAGACCATCGTTGAGCTAATAGCTGACTACGACCACTGGTTTGCCTTTGCCCTGCTATCGTTTGCTGGCGGCAGGATGCTCTGGGCATCCCTGCATTCTCGGGACGGGGAAAGAAAGAGCACCGATATCACCCGTGGCTGGCAGCTCTTAATCCTGTCAGTAGCGACAAGTGTGGATGCCCTGGCGGTCGGGCTGACCTTTGCTGTCATAGAGGTAAATATTGCGCTGGCTGGCTCAATTATTGCGGTGGTCGCTTTTCTGGCTACTGCCGTCGGGCTGCTTCTGGGCAGGAAGGCGGGCAATCTGGTGGGGAGAAGGGTGGAGGCGGTCGGAGGGGTGGTGCTGATAGGTATCGGTCTCAAAATACTTCTGGAACACCTCCTGTAGCCACTGAATTGATAAAGTCATTGAGCATCCAACCCGCCTGTGCTATGATGGTTGGCACTGATGGAGATTAACGTTTTGATTGATGGTATTCAGGTACCTCTGGGGGAGGACTGGCTGGAGGGTGTAGCCAGGCAGGTGCTTCTTGCTGAGAATGCCAGCCCGGACGTAGAGATGGGTCTGGTCATTACCAGCCAGGAGAGGGTGCAGGAGCTGAACCGGACCTACAGGGGCATAGACGGGCCGACTGACGTGCTTGCCTTTGCCGCCATGGAAGAAGCCGGTGCCGACTCACAACCCTTCGTCACCGCACCCGACGGGGTACGGCACTTTGGCGAGGTGATTATCTCCTATCCCCAGGCAGTGATACAGGCGGAGGAGCATCAGCATCCTGTTGAAAAAGAGATAGCGCTGCTTATCACCCACGGGGTTCTCCACCTCCTGGGCTATGACCATGGACAGCCGGATAAGGAGCGCCTGATGAGAGCCAGGGAAGTGGAAATTATGAGCAGTATCTACGGAGGGGAAGCATGAGAGTGCTCGGCATTGCCGGCAGCCCGAGGCGGGGCGGCAACACAGACCGGCTGCTGGCTGAGGTGCTGCGCGGCGCTGTTAGCAAGGGGGCTGCTGTTAAGACCATTGTCGTGTGCAGGCTAAATATTGCCCCCTGCCAGCACTGCGACGCATGCCTCAAGACGGGCAAGTGCAAGGTGATGGACGATATGCAGGCGGTCTATGACGAG
>CAYUBP010000097.1:0-6123 GCA_964443115.1 uncultured Dehalococcoidales bacterium
ACACCAACACCCTCTCCTACACTCTTTCCCTACACGACGCTCTTCCGATCTTTCGCCGCCAACGTTGGCGGCAGCGCAACCATGGCTGGCGACCCGCCCAACATAATCATCGGCACTGCCTTTGGCTATACCTTCACCGACTTTCTGTTTAACACCGGTCCGATTGCCTGGCTAGGAATGCTGATGACCCTCGGCTTCTTCTACCTGGTATTCAGAAAAGCACTGGCCGCCCGGGCAAACCCGTCACCCGCCCGCTACCCGGAAGCCAGGGAAGCCATCGCCAACCCCCGGCTATTCAAGATGGTAACCGCCATCTTTATCCTGGTGATTATCCTGCTGGTCACCCATGCCCAGACCGGCATATCTGTCGCCTTAATAGGCGTTATTGCCGCCGCTCTCACCCTCGTCACCGCCGCCCGCGACGCCGGTGCTATTATTAAAATGACAGACTGGCGCACCCTGCTGTTTTTCATCGGACTGTTCATCTGCGTCGGCGGGCTGGAAGAGACCGGCGTGCTGGAGATGCTGGCAAAGTACATTGGGGAGATTTCGGGGGGGAGCTTGATACCGGTAATATCCATCATCATCTGGGTCTCCGCATTTGCTTCGGCGATTGTTGACAATATCCCGTTCGCCGCCACCATGGTGCCGGTAATTTCCAGTCTGGCGCAGGCGCAGGGTTTTGACCTCAGGACGCTGAGCTGGACGCTGGCTCTGGGGACAGACATCGGGGGTAACGCCACCCCTATCGGCGCCTCAGCCAACGTGGTCGGCACCGCCATTGCCGAGAGAGAGGGCTACCCCATAAGCTGGGGGAAGTTCCTGAAATATGCGCTGCCGGCGATGATTATCGTGGTTGCCACCTGCCAGCTATATCTGATACTGAGATATGCCTGAAGCCAAAAATGTAAAAGGGGGGCTGAAAAATGTACGAAAGAATCCTGGTACCACTGGACGGCTCAAACCTGGCGGAACTGGCTCTTCCCTACGCCGAAGAGCTGGCGAGACTATTTGACTCCGAGATTACCCTGCTGTGCGTCTGCGAGCAGAGCGAGTACCGGCGCATGCACGAACTCTATCAGGACAAGACCGCCCAGCTACTGAAGAACCGTCTGAAGGAGAAGAACCCGAAGGCGACAGCGAAGACGGCAATCGTGGATGGCAACCCGGCAGCCGGCATCACCAGCTACGCGGAAGAGAACGCCATCAGCCTCATCACAATGGCAACCCACGGCCGCTCCGGCATAGTGCCCTGGGCTCTGGGCAGCACGGTAAGCAAGGTGCTTCACCAGATAAATACACCCGTCCTGCTGGTCAGAGCCAGGGAGTCCGCCGAGAGACCACCCAAAAAGGACCTGTTCAGCCGGATTCTCGTCCCCCTTGACGGCTCTGATGCCGGCAAGGCAGCGCTTCCCTACGCCGCCGCCATCGCTGACAGGCTGGGAACCGAGCTTATCCTGCTCCAGGCTGTCACGCCGGGGCAGCACGTCCATACCATCGGCGGTCTGGACTATGTGGCGTTCACCGAGGAGCTGCTGAACTCAATGAAAGCCGATGCCACAAAGTATCTGAAAAAGGTGGCACGAGAGCTGGCGGGCACCGGCGCCGTGATTAAGATTGAGGTCCCGATTGGCAAAGCCAGCCAGGAAATCATCAGGTTCGCCGGCGAAACCGAAACCAGCCTGGTCGCCATGTCAACCCACGGTCACGCAGCCATCAGGCAGTGGTTCTTCGGCGGCACCACCCACAAGGTGCTGCACGGCGGCAATACGCCGGTGCTGCTGGTGAAAGCACCGGGCTAGTCCAGATAGACTATCCGGGAAGACGGCTTCCCCTGAATATCAAACTCTATACCCGCCTGCCGGAACAGCTCCGTAAAGGTATTGTCATCATACCTTCCGAAACTGACGAACCGCTTTATCCTGGCGTTGACCAGCATCTTGGCGCACAGCACGCACGGCGTATGGGTGCAATAAATAGTGCTCCCCTCAAGACTTACGCCATGCAGGGCTGCCTGAATGATGACATTCTGCTCGGCGTGAATGCCGCGGCATATCTCGTGCCTTGTCCCCGAGGGTATGCCCAGCTCATCCCGCAGGCAGCCAAGCTCAAGACAGTCCGGGAGCCGCGAAGGAGCGCCATTATAGCCGGTAGCCAGAATGTGCTTTTCCCTCACCGCAACCGCCCCGACATGGTGCCGCCGGCACGTTGACCGTTCGGCAACAACCGAGGCTATCTTCAGGAAATACTCGTCGCTATCCGGCCTGGTAAATGGTGGTTTCATCTCAGGTTAGAGATAATCCTTTCTGCAACCGCCTTGAGGTCTCCAAGAGAGGACTCGTTAATAACGGTAAAGTCAGCCATGGCGATGGGGCCACCCTTGTTCACCTTCTCTATCTCCGCCCGGTCGCGGCCTGCCGCCTCCTCCACCGTCAGCGGGCGGATAGACCGGGACGCCAGCCGGGCATATCTTGTCCCGGGCGACGCCCACACGGCTACGACACGAAAGCCCTCCCGGTAGTAGTCTTTGAGAAAGAGATATTCTTCCCAGGAGTACACGCCATCAATGACCACGTCCCCCCGCTCCAGCGCCGCATCAATCCGGGGCAGGTTCAGCACGGCGTAGGCAGCCATACCGTGCTCCCCTCTGAGAAACTCCCTGACCTGACGCTCGCTCTTCTCCCCGGGCGGAAGCCCCCTCTTCTCTATCTCCCGGTCGGTTATATCGCCAAACCTTATACGGGTAAAGCCTTTGCTTTCAAATACCCCGGCTACCTCTGACTTGCCAGCGCCGGACATACCAACGATAGACACAACTATCACTCTCTTCACTTCCCGGCAATATTATGCAGAAATGATGCCGCATATTGCAAATCTATTTCCCGCCGCCGCTTTGTGCTATACTATTCTGATTATAGGGGCAGGTGAGTCCAAGAGAGGATTTGCTTCCCTTCTTCTCCTCCCGGCGACAAGAAAGCACAGGAGCAACCAGCTTGGTCATCAAGGTTGAAAATCTGGTCAAGCACTACGGCACGATACCAGCGGTAGACGGCATCAGCTTCCAGGTGGAACAGGGAGAGGTCTTCGGCATGCTGGGACCCAACGGCGCCGGCAAGACGACGACCGTGGAGATAATAGAGGGGCTGCGGCAGGCGGATTCCGGCAGGGTAACAGTCCTCGGGATGGATATAACTAAAGCCCCTGACAGGATAAAGCAGAAGATTGGCATCCAGCTTCAGGCACCCTCCCTGCTGCCCCTGCTCCGCGTTGAGGAGATACTGGACACCTTTGGCGGTCTCTACCAGCACTCCTTCCCCGTAGACGATGTACTTGAACTGGTAGCACTGGGAGAAAGCCGGAAGGTGCTGGTCAGGAACCTCTCCGGCGGGCAGCAGCAGAGACTGTCAGTAGCGCTGGCGCTGGTCAATGACCCGGAGATAGCCTTCCTTGACGAGCCGACGACCGGTCTTGACCCCCAGGCGCGTCGGGGCCTGTGGTCGGTCATTGAGAGCATGCGGTCCAGGGGCAAGACCATATTCCTCACCACCCACTACATGGAAGAGGCAGAGCAGCTCTGTGACCGGGTAGCCATCATTGACCACGGCAAAATTATTGCCCTGGACACCCCTCAAGCCCTGATACGGAGCTATTTTCAGGAGAAAGCCATCCAGTTTGAGATGGCGCCGCCGCCATCACATGAGTTTCTGCAGGGACTACCCGGCGTGAGCAACGTCGTTATTGACTCCAGCGAGGTCATCATCTACTCCGGCAGTATCCCGATGACGATGTCGGCGCTGCTACAGTTTACCGAGCGGGAGCGCCTCACCGACCAGCTTAAAGACCTCCACGTGCGGCAAGCCACGCTGGAGGACGTGTTCCTGAAACTTACCGGGAGAAAGATACGCGAATGAAGCCCTTCTACAAGCTGCTCGTCGCCGCCTTCAAGCAGTTCTTTCGGGACCGGACGGCCCTCTTCTTCACCTTTGCCTTCCCCCTGCTTTTCATGCTCATCTTCGGGCTGGTCTTCAGCAATGACGAGAACATGGACTATGATATCGGCCTGGTCAACAGCAGTGGTAGCACCACCGCCAGCAGCATATCCCAGACTCTCCACCAGGTCCCAATCTTCTCCATAAGCGAAGGCGGGCTGGATGAAAAGCTGGCTGAACTCAAAAACGGCGACCTGAGGGCGGTGATTGTCATTCCGCAGGATATAGAGTCCGCCATCGCCGGCGGCACCGCCGCCGATATAACCGTGTACTACGACCCGTCACAGACTACCTCGGTACAGATAATACTCCCCGTACTGAGGGAAACAGTCAACGTCATAAACCAGCAGATAACCCAGCAACCCGTCCTCCTCACGCTATCCGAAGAGTCAATCCAGGCACGGAACCTGCGGGCAATAGACTATCTGGTACCCGGCATCCTGGCTATGTCCATTTTGTTCCTCGGGCTTTTTGGCGGGCTGCCCCTGGTTGAGTGGCGGGAGAAACAGGTGCTAAAGCGCTTTGGCGCCACCCCCCTCCGGCGCTCCACGCTGATAGCCAGCCAGGTAGCCTACCGGCTGGTGCTTGCCGTGCTGCAAACCGTGATTATCATCGTAATTGCCTACTTCGTCTTTGACGTCCAGGTGATTGGCAGCTGGCTGCTGCTGTTCGCCCTCGTCTTCCTGGGCACCCTTACCATGATAAGCATCGGCTATCTTGCCATCTCACGGGCAAGGACCACCGAGGGCGCCATGCCCATTATCCAGCTTATCCAGTTCCCCATGCTCTTCCTGTCCGGCGTGTTCTTTCAGATTGAGTTCCTGCCGGACTTCATGCGCCCGATAGTCAACGCCATGCCGCTTACCTATCTCGGCGACGCCTTCCGCCAGATTATGGTAGAGGCAACACCGCTCTACAGCCTGACCACGGATATTGCCGTTCTCGCCGGGTGGCTGGTGGTCTCCATGGGGCTGGCAATCAGGCTATTCCGCTGGGAGTAGACACGGGCGGCGCAAGTCAATGAACCCATATATTTATCCAGCTGCCGGTACCATTCTTAACCTCCACCTGCAGGAGACAACCAGGCGCTGGTTGCGCTACAGCTTTGACTTCACCCCGGCTTTTCCCGCAAGCCTCTACAGGAGCGGCAGTGCCTCCGGGAGCTACCTCCGCCCGCGGAATGGCAGGCATTGCCCGCTGGCTATCCTTATGCACGGCATGGGCGACCGCAGCCTCATTACCCTGAGGCTGCTGGCACAGGCTCTGGCAACAGACGGAATAGCCTGCGCCACGCTGCGCCTGGCAGTGCACCCCAGCCGGATGCCGGAGACAGCAGCCAGGCATTTCCCCACCCTTACCCCCGAGGAGTGGTTTGAGATTTACCAGACATCGGTGATTGAAACCCGCCAGGTCATTGACTGGGCAGATAGCCGGGAGGAGCTGGACGGGCAAAGGATTGCGGTGCTTGGCATAAGCTTCGGTGGCTTCATTTCCGCCATAACTATGGGAGTTGACCGGCGCATTGGAGCCGGCATATTTATCATCGCCGGCGGCAACAGCGAGAAGATAAACCGGAAGGGCAGGCTTAGCTCCATGCTGGGCACCTACCGGCGCCCCGACGCCGAATACCACCAGATTCAACAGTCCTACTCAAAATACCTGACGGAGGTGGCTGAGATGGGCTGGGAAAACACCAGCCCTCCCCGGCAGAGCTTCCTCGCCGACCCGATGACCTTTGCTCACCGCCTGCGCGGGCGCCCGGTGCTGATGATTAACGCCCTCTGGGACGAGATGATTCCAAAAGAAGCGGCGCTTGACTTATGGAACGAAAGCGGCAGACCGGATATAAGATGGTTCCCGGCGATCCACTCCACCATCTGGCTATGGTACCCCGCCATCCGCCGCCAGATATCAGACTTTCTGGGCTCGGCGTTCGGCACACAGCCCTAGGGCTGCTTCTTCGGCATCGGCTCAACATCCACCTGGTCTGCAAAGGCATCCCTGACAGCCTCCTGCAAACCCGAGAGGCTCTTCATGTCCTCCATTTCCACCACCAGTTCCCTGTCGTCCAGTACCTTGAGCCTGCCGAACTTATCAACTATCTCAATCACCCTATACGGGTCAACGGTAATCC
>CAYUBP010000098.1:0-6113 GCA_964443115.1 uncultured Dehalococcoidales bacterium
TTTTGGAACTAAAACTAAAGGAGGTCAGGTGTCACTAAGGTACTGAACCAGCACAGATTATTGACAGACATGCCAGTAGCGGCTAAAATGTAGTGTTGCCGGGCTTCGGAAGGAGGCGGATGTCATGTGACCGAGGTGCGCATCGGTGACAAGGAGAACTTTGAGAGCTTGCTCAGGCGTTTTACCCGCAAGGTACAGCAGGGTGGCATTCTGTCCGAGGTACGGCGCCGCAGTTCTTTTGAAAAGCCCAGCATTGAGCGCAAGCGGAAGAGAGCCGCCAAGAGAAGAAAGAGTGCCCGGATACCGAAGAGGCAGACCCAGTAAGATATTAGCGAGGCTGTAGTGGAACAGGAAGTCAGTCTAAAACAAAGGCTAACGGACGACCTGAAAAAGGCGATGCTAGCCCGGGACGGGGCAAGGGTTTCCGCCATCAGGCTGGCGACAAATGCCATCAAGTATGCCGAGATTGCCCGGAGGGGCGAGCTTACTGATGGCGATATAGTGGGCATAATCAGCAAGGAGATAAAACAGCGGCGGGAAAGCATTGACGCCTTTAAAGTCGGCAAGCGCGAAGACCTGGTAGCCAAGGAGGAGGCGGAGATGGCTGTCCTCCAGGAGTATATGCCGCAGCAGATGACCCGGGAAGAGATAACCGCCTTCGCCCGCCAGGTGATTGCCGAGGTCGGGGCTTCGGGGCCCCGGGACAAGGGCAAGGTCATGTCAAGGCTCATGCCCCAGCTTAAGGGCAAGGCGGACGGGCAGGAGATAAACACCGTAGTTTCCGAGCTTCTGGCTTCATAAGTATAGAGTGAGGCGGATAGTCCGGGTAACAGTGTCAGTCGGGAAGGGGTTAAGCCCCTTCAATTTGTTTAGTGTCAGATAGGGTCTTAGTGCACAGGATTGAAGTCTATTTAAAGAACCACCTGCCGGATGCCAGGGGTCTGGGTCTGGCGAGGGACATTCATGACCTGGGGATAACCAACGTCTCCGGCGTCCAAGTGGTGGATATATACTGGCTGGACGCCGATTTGCCGCCTGCCGGGCTGGAGGCGGTCTGCCGTCTCCTGGCTGACCCGGTCACACAGGACTACCGGACTGCCGCCACGGATATTGGGGAACAAAGCCCTTCAGGGGGTGGAGTAAAGCCCCATATTGTTGAGGTCGCCTATAACGCCGGTGTGACCGACCCGGTTGAGGACAGCATTATGAAAGCCGTCCGTGACCTGGGGGTAAGCGGCGTAAGGGCCGTCAAGACGGGGAAGCGCTATATCATTGAGGGAGAGCTGGACGAGCCGAAGCTGCAGACGATATGCAGCCGGCTGCTGGTGAACCCCATCATCCAGCATATCGTCAGGCACTTCCAGTTCCCAGAGAACCCCAGTTATGAGTTCCGTCTGAACCGGATAGATATTGCCAGCGAGAGCGGGCTTAAAGAAGTCAGACAAAGCTTTGGCTTTACTGACGAAGAGACTGAGGCTATAACCGCCTATTTTCGTAGCGAGGGGCGTAGCCCCACTGATGCCGAGCTGGAGACACTCGCCCAGACCTGGTCGGAGCACTGCGTCCATAAGACCTTCAAGGGCAGAATCAGGTTTGGCGAAGACGTTATAGATAACCTGCTCAAGAGCACCATCATGAGGGCGACCCGGGAGCTGGCTAAGCCGTGGTGCCTATCTGTTTTCAGCGATAACGCCGGCGTAATAGACTTTGACGGGCGCCGGGCGCTCTGCTTTAAAGTAGAGACACATAACCACCCCTCCGCCGTTGAGCCCTACGGCGGGGCGTCCACGGGAATCGGCGGCGTCGTCCGTGACCCGCTGGGCACGGGGCTGGGCGCCAGGCCGGTTCTTAACACCGATGTCTTCTGTTTTGCCCCCCCGGATTTCCCCTACGAGAAGCTGCCGAAAGGGGTGCTGCACCCCCGCCGCATCTTCAAGGGAGTGCGGGCAGGCGTCGCCGACTACGGCAACCGCCTGGGAATCCCCACCCCTAACGGGGCGGTGCTCTTTGATGAGCGCTATGTGGCAAACCCTCTTGTCTTCTGCGGCACCCTTGGCTTGCTGCCTGTGGAGTGCAGCCAGAGAGGGCAGCAGCAGAGCGGTGACCTCATCGTGCTCGCTGGCGGCAGGACGGGGCGGGATGGCATCCACGGCGTGACCTTCGCCTCGGAGCGGCTGACCGATGAGTCGGGTGACGTATCTTACAGCTCGGTGCAGATTGGCAACCCTATCGTTGAGAAAAAGCTCATTGATGTCATCATCCAGGCAAGGGACCGCCGGCTCTACCGCCGGATAACGGACTGCGGTGGCGGCGGGCTGTCATCGGCGGTTGGCGAGATGGCCGCCGAGACCGGTGCCCGCGTCTATCTGGATAGAGTCCCCCTGAAATACACTGGGCTGTCCTATACCGAGATATGGGTCTCAGAGTCCCAGGAGCGGATGATAATGGCGGTGCCGCCGGACTGCGCAGACGAGCTCCTCCTGCTCTTTGCCGCCGAGGACGTGGAGGCAACCGTTATCGGCGAGTTCACCGATGACCGCAGGCTCCGGCTTTTCTACTGCGGTAATCCTGTATGTGACCTGAGCCTTGACTTCATGCATGGGGGTATCCCCCAGCTTCAACTGGAGGCAGCGTGGCAACCGCCGCAACACGCTGAGCCTGGCTTTGCCCCCCCGGATGACCTGGGAGATGCCCTGTGCAGGATTCTCGGCTCGTATAATGTGTGCAGCAAGGAGTGGGTCATCCGCCAGTATGACCACGAGGTGCAGGGGGGCAGCGTTCTCAAGCCGCTGGTGGGTAAGGACAGCGATGGCCCCGGCGATGCTACCATCATCTGTCCCGTGCTGGACTCGGGGAGGGGGGTAATCGTTGCCTGCGGCATTAACCCCTCGTATGGGGACATAGACCCCTACTGGATGGCGGCGTCTGCCATTGACGAAGCGCTGAGACAGATTATCGCCGTCGGCGGCAGCCTGGAACAGGTTGCCCTGCTGGACAACTTCAGCTGGGGCGATACCCGCCGCCCGGAGACGCTGGGGGCGCTGGTCAGAGCCTGCCAGGCTTGCTACGACATGGCGGTGGTCTATCAGACCCCGTTCATCTCCGGTAAAGACAGCCTCAACAACGAGTTTGAGTTTAACGGCAGGAGGATAATCATTCCCCACACCCTGTTAATCTCGGCAATCGGCGTTATGCAGGATACAAGCCGCGCCGTGTCCATGGACTTCAAGCGTGCCGGCGACCTTGTCTATATCGTCGGCGCCACCTATAACGAGCTGGGCGGATCCGAATACCTGAAAGCTCACGGTCTTACCGGCAGCCGCGTGCCGAAGGTAGACCCGCACCGGGCAAAGGAGCTTATGGACCGCCTGAGCGCCGCCACTGCCGGAGGGCTGGTCAGGGCTTGCCATGACCTCAGTGAAGGGGGGCTGGGTGCCGCCGCCGAGATGGCGTTTGCCGGCGGGCTGGGGGCGGAAATCAACCTTGGACTGGTGCCGCTCGGCGAGCCTGTAGCCAGGGACGATTTCATACTCTTCTCGGAGTCAAACAGCCGGTTCCTGGTCGAGGTCGCTCCTGAAGACAGGGCGGAGTTTGAGAAAGTTATGGGGGGCGTTACCCTGGCTAACATCGGTAAGACCACTGGCTCCGGAGTCCTCACAATACACGGCACGAACGGCAAGCAGGTCGTTTACCGGCAGATTAGCGAGCTGAAGGAGGCATGGCAGAGACCACTGCGCTGGTAAAATGAGAAGTGCTCGTCATTCTGAGGAGACAAAGCGACGAAGAATCTGGGTGGTGGAGACTCTGGCTACGCTCAGGGTGTCATTAATCAATACGTTCAGGGCAAAGCTGTAAGATGAGCAAGGTTAATGTGCTGATACTCCGTGCACCGGGGACAAACTGCGACGAAGAGACAGCCTTCGCCTTCCGGGAGGCGGGGGCGATTGTATCGCTGGTCCATGTCAACCGGCTAATCGGCGGTGACGAGAGGCTCGCAGACTACCGGATAATGGTCATCCCCGGCGGCTTCACCTACGGCGACGACATTGCCGCCGGCAGGGTGCTGGCTAATGAGCTGAGGCTGAAGCTCGGCGAGGATATCCGGAAGTTCACCGATAACGGCGGGCTGATTCTGGGAATCTGCAACGGCTTCCAGGTGCTGGTGAAGGCGGGCATCCTGCCCCCGACCGACGGCAGCCCGCCGCGGGTGACGCTGGGCACCAACGACTCGGGGAAGTTTGAGTGCCGATGGGTTCACCTCAAGGTCAACAGGGACAGCCGCTGCGTCTTCACCCGGAGCATGGACAGCCTCTACCTGCCGGTTGCTCACGGCGAGGGCAAGTTTATCGCTGACCCGGAGGTGCTGCCGGCGCTGGACATCGCCCTGTACTATACTGACGGGCATGGCAACAAAGACGGCTACCCGCATAACCCTAATGGCTCGGTCAACAATATTGCTGGTATCTGCGATAGCACCGGGCGCATCTTCGCCCTGATGCCCCACCCCGAGCGGCATATCCGGGGCACCCAGCACCCGCAGTGGACAACAGGCGGGGCTAAGAAGTACGGCGATGGCTTCAAGATATTCCAGAACGCCGTAGAGTGGGCGGAGAGTCTGTAGAGACCGTCCCGGACAGGGCTTGCTCCAGTTCCAGCCGGAGCCACTCCGCTTCAGTGCCGGAATCAATTACCGCCCACGGTAGCGGCTTATCCGTGTCCCACCGCTGGTGGGCGTAATAGTCAATATCCAGGTTCTTTGCCGCCCGGCGCCAGCCGGATAGAGATACCTCTTCTATCTCCGTCAGGACGAGAGCCAGGCTGGCATCGCCCCGGGACAATACCGCCTGCACCTCGCTCCAGGCAAGGCTTTCGGCTTTAACCTTGATTCCCCTCGGCGGCAGGCTGCTCTTTATCAGGGACAGGCGCTTGTTCAGCACGGGCAGCGGTGCCATCGGCAGCCACTGGAAGGGCGTCCCTGCCTTGGGTATAAACGGGGCAATATTGAGACTGAGGCGGCTGCCGCTCCGGTCAAGAATCCCCTTGCACCTAATCGCCAGGGCTATCATCTCCTGTATGTCGTCGTCAGTCTCCTGCGGCAGGCCAATCATGAAGTAGAGCTTTAGCTGCTCTAGCCTTTCGCCGGCTACCATGCTCGCTGCTTCCAGAATATCGTCCTCGTTGATACCCTTCTTTATTACCCGCCGCAGGCGCTCCGAGCCTGCCTCCGGAGCCAGCGTAACCGTCCGGCTTCCCCCATCCGCCAGCGCCCGGAGTACTGTGGACGACAGGGGCTTGATTCTCATGGAGCTGATGGACAGTCCCTTCCCCATCCGGCGCAGGCTGACTAATAGCTCCTCTATCTGCGGGTGGGCGGAGACCACCGGCCCCACCAGCCCGATGCGTTTTCTGGCTGTCTGCCCTGCCTGAGCCAGCAGGCCGTCTATTGAGCGGAAGCGCATGGGGCGGAAGGCGCAGCTCACCAGGCAAAAGCGGCAGCCCCACCCGCACCCCCGCTCCACCTCCATCAGGTACAGGTCGCCCAGTTCGGTGTCCGGGGTAAGTACCACCGAGCCGACCGGGAAGTCACCCAGGTTGCGCACCCACTGCCGGGCTACGGGAGCATCTGGCGGCACTTGCGGGACATAGACTCCCGGCAGTGCTGCCAGCGTCCGGAGCGTACCGTCCCGTCCGCCGCCCTCAGCCAGCACCGGCAGCATGGCGGGGAGTATGACCTCGGCTTCACCGATGCACAGCGCGTCAAAGAGCGGGGAAATCGGCGCCGGGTTTGCCATGACGCACGGCCCGCCGGCGATGACCAGCGGGTGGCGCTCGTCCCGTTCGGCGGCGAAAACGGGTATGCCGCTGGCTTTCAAGACCTGCGCCATATTGAAATAGTCAGGCTCGTAGGTGATGGAGAAGGCAAGGACGGCAAAATCAGCCAGCGGTCTCTGGGACTCCAGCGATAGCACTTCTCGCCCCCCCTTCTCCCAGAAAACCCGCTCGCAGACGACATCGCTGTAGCTGTTGAGCAGGCTGTAGACGGCGTGCACGCCGAGGCTGGACATGCCGATGTAATAAGAGTTGGGGTAGATAATAGCCACGGGGAGCCTGCC
>CAYUBP010000099.1:0-6095 GCA_964443115.1 uncultured Dehalococcoidales bacterium
TGTTCAGCCCGTAGGCGGCGGGACAGTTGGTGGTCACAAACGGCGAGCCGGTCTGGTATGCAGCCAGCAGCACCGGCAGTGATAGCGGGTTGGTGCAGCCGGCAATGACGGCGTTTACCGCCACTTTCTCCACGGTGGTTCCCCAGGCCATGGGCAGGTAGTAGACGGGGTCGCCGGCTTTAACCGTCATCGTAATCCCTGATGTTGAGAACCTGACCGTCCGGTCCGTCGGGTAGACTATGTACTCCTCCGGCGCGTGGCTGGTGCCGGTGAGCATTTCCTCCACCCTCTCCTCGGTAGGGAGCGTTATTGGTAGACCATCGGTCCACTGGGCAATGGGGCAGTTCTTGCACTGGGAAATTGGAGACGTCTTTCCGTAGAACTCCTGGGCATCATCAATGGTCCCAGTGAAGCATATCCTGGGGTCCGGCGGCGGGACATACAGACCGGACTCTTGTTCCTTAGGAGTTAACGGCTCGGTTAGAGCCTTAACCATCTCGTCCCAGAACTGGGCTACCCTCTCCGCACCCTGTCCAACGCGGGGAACGGATACATAGCGGATATTGGGGCAGCCGAAGTTCAAAGCAACCTGGTAAGCCAGGGTTTCCTGGTCGGAAAACCCGAGAAGGACAGTGGGGATGCCTATCTTTTCCGTATTTGCATTGTATGCCGCCTGGGCATATGTGGCGGCGCTTCACCAGGCGATTCCCCTTATCACGGCATCGGCAGCCGCTACCACATCAGCCTCGGGTGTAGTGGGGCCAAAGCCGCTGGTGGCAATGTATCTGAAGTCTGTTTTGGGGAAGTCCACTCCCGAGCTCACCCGCTCCCACAGGGCGGGCATAATGACCGGGTCAGCTTCGCCCTGGTTGACCCATATCATCTTGCCGTCAAAGGTATCAAGGCGCTCTGCCAGCGATACTGTCAGCACCGGCAACATGATGCCCCGCGGGCTCAGGCAGTTGTAGCTTATATCCACCCCGCTGACAGGCGTTGCCGTCCCGGTTGGAGTTGCCGTTGCCGTAGCTGTTGGCGTTGCCGTGGCTGTTGCTGACGGTGTCGGTGACGCCCCGCCGTTACAGCCGGCTATCACCATGGCCAGCACCAGGACAATGCTGGCAACTAGCAATATTAAGTTCTTTCTTTTCACCTCTTTCTCCTAGTAGTATTTGTGCGTAACGCAGTGTTGTGGTTACTATGTCATATCTCACCCCCTTCGCTGCGCCAAGAATCACCCCGGGCTGCGACCCCATACTTAATCATTGCCCGGCTTCATAATAGCTCTGGTTTACTTAATTACTTAACTATACTATATAATATAAACGGAACATCAGGGTAAAAAGTTCATTTTACCAGCACTGGAATCCCACTAAGAACAGAAAGGCTCAGACACACCTGCATTTACGTATGTCTGAACCTCGTACCGGCTGGGACTGTCTGACAGATTAGTCCATTTAAGAACAATCTGTTCATCTCTCACCCTGAACAGGTCTATTCTACATCAAGTCGTAATTATATCACGATTTGTCAATCGTCTCCCAGTTATTCTCGTCTGAGAATCCCGCCCAGTTCTCAATTCCGACAAATAAGTATCCCCTCCCCCTAAAAAAGGGGGGAGGGGATTTAAGAAGAAGGTTTAGAGATTTTCAGGGGGAAGGAGTTATCCCTTCCCGCTGAAGCATCGCCTCAATCTCGGGGTAAGGAATCTTCACCCTGGGGAGGACAGGCTTGCCGTCGGCGCCCATCTTGATGGCGCCGGTGGGGCAGACGAAGGCGCAGTCCCCGCAGCCGATGCACTCCCCTTCGCCCAGTTCATAGGCATAGAAGGGGGCAGCCACCTCACGGTAGATGCCGCGGTTGACCAGACCGATGGCTGATTTGCCGATTACCTCCTGGCAGGCTCTAACACACAAGCCGCAGAGGATACACTCCTGGTCACCCAGGGCGAACCGGGGCTTCTCAACGCCGTACTCCTCAGCCATCTCCTGGATACGGTGTACGTTAGGGCACCTTGCCAGCAGAAGCTCAATTACCCCTTTGCGCAGTTTTTTCACCCGCTCGGTCTTTGTCTTCACCACCAGCCCTTCTTTAACCGGGTAAAGGCAGGCGGCTACAAACTTGAACCTGCTGCCTCCATCCTCGCTCACTTCAACCGTGCACAGCCGGCAAGCCCCGTAGGGTTTGACCGCCGGATGATAGCAGAGAGCCGGTATATTGCAAATCCCGGGCAGGCGCGATACCGCCTCCATGATTGTCTGACCTCCGGATACGGCAATCTCCTTATCATCAACAGTGAAGCGAACTACGTTGACTCCCTCGGCATGCCTGACATCAACCCAGGTCTCACCATCAATCCACACTTTAGCCATCGGTAGCTCCTTTCACTACTGCTTTACTACTGCGCCGAACCTGCAGACATCGTAGCAGGCGCCGCACTTAATACACATGCCCTGGTTAAGCACGTGGGGCTGGCGTTTCTCGCCGGTGATAGCGCCGGTGGGACACGCCCGCAGGCAGCGAAGACACCCCTCGCACTTTGCGGGGTCAATAGAATACCGTACCAGCTCGCGGCAGACTCCCGCCGGGCACCGTTTCTCGTCAATGTGAGCTATATACTCATCACGGAAGTGGCGGATGGTGCTCAGGACGGGATTGGCAGCGGTCGTGCCCAGGGCGCAGAGAGCACCATTGCTCAGGATTCCACCAAGGTCTTCCAGCGTATCAAGGTCCTGCCGGCCGCCCTTCCCCTGCGCAATACGGCTGAGTACCTCGCTCATGCGTGTCAGCCCTTCCCGGCAGGGAGCGCACTTGCCGCAGGACTCCCCCTTGAGGAACTCAATGAAGTACCGGGCGACATCCACCATGCAGGTGTCCTCGTCCATTACTATCATTGCCCCGGAGCCCATCATTGAACCCAGCCTGGTCAACTCGTCAAAATCTACCGGCGTGTCCAGGTACTGCTCCGGGATGCAGCCGCCGGAGGGACCGCCGGTCTGCACGGCTTTGAACTTCTTACCGTTGGGGATGCCGCCGCCGATGTCATAAATCATCTCCCTCAGGGTTATCCCCATCGGCACTTCCACCAGGCCGGTATTGTTTATCTTCCCCACCAAGGAGAATATCATAGTGCCCTTGCTGCCCGCCGTCCCGATGCCGGAGTACCAGTCAGCGCCCCTGTTGATGATAAGCGGCACGTTAGCCCAGGTCTTGACGTTATTAAGAAGACTGGGTTTCTCCCACAGGCCCTTCTCCGTCATGTGGATATACTTGGCTCTCGGCTCTCCTATCTTACCCTCCAGGGATGCCATCAGCGCGCTGGACTCACCGCAGACGAAAGCCCCACCCCCCTTGTTGATGCGCACCGAGAAGCTAAAGCCAGTGCCAAGTATGTTCTCGCCGAGCAAGCCATATTCAGCAGCCTGCTCAATGGCTATCCTGGCATGCCTGACGGCCAGCGGATACTCGTTACGCACGTAGATATAGCCGCGGCGAGAGCCGGTAGCGTAGGCGCCTATAATCATCCCCTCCAGAATGCTGTGGGGATTACCCTCAAGCAGGCTCCGGTCCTGGTAGGCACCGGGGTCGCCCTCATCCGCATTACAGATGACATACTTCATATCACCGGCGGCATCATGGCAGGACTGCCACTTCCTGCCGGTGGGGAAACCGGCACCACCCCTGCCCCGCAGGCCGGACTTTTTAACCTCATCAATGACAGCCTGCGGAGACATCCGAGAGAGGGCTTTAGCCAGGGCAGAATAGCCGCCGGCGGCAATGCAGTCAAGGATATCCGTGGGGTCAATCTGTCCATTGGCGCCAAGGATAAGCCGCGTCTGCCGCTTATAGAACGGAACGTTCGCCTCGCTCACCACCCTCTCTTTTGTTACCGGGTCGGTATACAGCAGCCGCTCAATGATATTGCCCTTGAGCACGGTCTCCGAGATAATCTCCGGGACATCCTCCGGCTTCACATGCTGATAGAATATATCTTTAGGGCGAATGACCACGATCGGGCCCCGCTCGCAGAAACCGTGGCAGCCGGTCTCTTTAAGCTCCACATCCAGCTGAATCTCCCGCCGCTCAATCTCATCCATGAAAGCAGCGACCACCGCCTCGGCTCCGGAGGCACGGCAACCGGTACCGCCGCACACCGAAATGCAGCTCCGCGTGGTGTCCCGGCTCTCTGCCAGCCGCCGGCGCAGGTTCTCCAGCTCGGAGACGCTCTTCAATCTCTTCTGTAGCAGCCCTGGCACTGGTTCTATCATGCCTCCCTCCTTTGCCCCCCTAGTCACATCCCTTTAAAATACGGCCAAGCTTGTCCGGGGTCACCTGGCTCTCATATTTCCCATCAACAACAACCACCGGGCCCAAGGCACAGCACCCCAGGCAGTTGACCGTCTCCAGGGTAAACTTCATGTCCTCCGTGGTCTCGCCCGGCTTTACCCCGTGGTCCCGCTCCATCTTCTCCACCAGACGGTGACCCGCCCTTACATGGCAGGCAGTACCAAGGCAAACGGTCACCACGTGGCGCCCCCTCGGCTTCAGGCTAAAAGCCCGGAAGAAGGTAGCGACACCAAAAACCTGGGTCAGGGGGATATCCAGCTTATGGCTGACCCTGACCAGCACATCCCGCGGCAGGTAATCAAATTCAGCCTGTATATCCTGGAGCAAAGATGTTAGCTGCTCCTTTCTATCAACATAGCTGTCTATCAGCGAATCAACCTTTGCCGAGTAGTCCTCTACCAGAGTCTTCACCCCCGGGAAATCAAGCACAGGGCCCATAAGCGCCTCCTTCAACAACTTCCTAAGGTTATTGTACTAGACTCCAGGCTAGCCTCCATCCGTTATCACGCCTGTTTTTACCACCAGAGTCACTTTTACCGACGGGCATTACTACTTGCCGCCACTGCCTATAAACCCTCACCATTTGATGTGAATACTCAAGTATTTCTACCGTGTGTAAAACAAAGTCCCCTTCCCTTTAGTGAAGAGAAGGGGACTCAGGGGGTCGGATTTTAAGATTGGGGTGTTTAAGAGAGCAAATCCCTCTTAAGAAAATATCTTCCCCTTCCCCTGAACAAGGGGAAGGGGAAACAGTGGACAGTGTTAAATTGCAGCTACGGGAAAAGCTCGGGGTGGATGATTTTTGCCATCTCCTCCAGCCCCATTACCACCCTCGGCCCGTACAGGCTGACCAGGTCATCGTCAATAATGGCAATCCTGTCCTGCTTGACAGCGGTCATCTTCCCCCAGACGGAGTGCGCTCCTAGCTGCTCCGGCGAGGTAAACGGCACGCCGTCCACCGCCGGAATTATGATAATCTCCGGGTCAGAGGTGACCACCTCCTCGATGCTGAACTCCGCCCACTGGGCTTTTGCCTTAGCCCCGATGTTCTCCCCGCCCGCCATGGTAATAAGGGAATCAATGAAAGAGCCGGGACCGGCTGCCCATGGAGTGCTCAGGTCAGTAGAGTCCACGATGTAGAAGACCCGGGGCTGGGAAGCACCGGCCACCCGGGAGACTACCGAGGAGATGCGCTCCCTCATCTCATTAACAAGTTCGGCTGCCCGCTCCCCGGTATCAGTCACCCTGCCCACCAGCTCAATGTCCCTCAGAACGCCATCCATGTCTGAGGGCTGGAGAGCAATGCAGGCTATCCCCAGCCGGTCCATCTCGGTTATCAGGGGCTGGTTGTCGCCCGTGGTGAACACCAGGTCCGGATCAAGCGCCACGATGCTCTCAAGCGACGGGCTCCAGAAATCACCGACTGTGGGCTTTGGCTGGGCTTCGGGGGGATAGTCGCAGTAGGTGCTGACGCCAACGACCCGCTCCCCCAGGTCAAGAGCGAAAAGTATCTCGGTAATGCTGGGTACATGCGACACTATCCGCTCCGGGACCTCGCTTATGGTTACCGCCCTCCCCGAATCGTCAGTAAGCTCTCCCGAAACCGGAGACCACGGGCTACAACCCATAGCCGCCACCAGCAAGACTATCAGCAGACCAACCAGCTTCTTCATACAAATCCCTCCTTATGTCAACTTATTAATTCCCTACCATCCCGTGTCATTGCGAGGAGCGTAGCGACGAAGCAATCT
>CAYUBP010000100.1:0-6090 GCA_964443115.1 uncultured Dehalococcoidales bacterium
ACAGCCTGCTGGATGGCATGTGCCGCATCCCGCAGTTGATAGCCCGGGCTAAGGAGCTGGGCATGGACAGCCTGGCTATCACTGACCACGGCGTGCTTTATGGTGCCATACAGTTCTATCTCCAAGCTAGGGAGGCGGGGATAAAGCCCGTTGTCGGCTGCGAGGTGTATGTCGCCCCCGGCAGCCGCCTGGGCCGCGACGCTGGCGATAAGAACCACTACCACCTTGTCCTTCTCGCCCGGGACCGGACCGGCTATCACAGCCTGCTCCAGCTCACCACGAAGGCCCATCTTGAGGGTTTCTACTACCGGCCGAGGGTGGACAAAGAGCTGCTGGAGGAGCACCGCCAGGGTCTGGTCGCCCTGTCCGCCTGCGCCAGCGGCGAGGTGCCCCGGCTCATCCAGGAAGGACGCCACGATGAGGCAAAGAAGGCGGCGCTCTGGTATAAGCAGACCTTTGGCGATTTCTACCTTGAGATACAGAGACAGCCCATCCCCGGGCTGGAGGAGATAAACCGGAGCCTTATCTCGCTGGGCAGCGAGCTGGATATACCCCTTGTGGCTACTAACGATATCCACTATGTCAACCGGCAGGACGCCCCGGCTCACGACCTGCTGCTGTGTATCGGCACCAACTCCTCAATCAACGATGAGAAGCGGATGAAGATGCCCGGGGACTTTTTCTATCTTACCAGCCCGCAGGAGATGGCGGAGCTATTCAGGGACATCCCCCAGGCGCTGGAGAATACCGGGCGCATTGCCGCGATGTGCGACCTGAAGCTGGAGTTCGGGCGGCTCCATCTCCCCGAGATAGGGCTACCGCCGGGCAAGACGGCTGACCAGTTCCTGGCGGACATCTGCTACCAGGGTCTGGAGAGGTACTATCCGCAGCCTTCTTCAGAGATAAGGGAGCGGCTTCGCTATGAGCTGGAGGTAATCCAGAAGACCCAGTTTGCCAACTACTTCCTCGTCGTCTGGGACATCATCTCCTTCGTCAGAGAGCATAACATCCTGTTCGGGGTGAGGGGCAGCGCCGCCGCCAGCATCGCCCTGCGCTGCCTGGGTATCACCGAGGTTGACCCCATTGAGCATAAGCTTGTCTTTGAGCGTTTTCTCAATATTGAGCGCAAGGAGATGCCGGATATAGACCTGGACTTCGAGGACGGACGCCGTGACGAGGTCATTGCCTATGTCTCCCACAAATACGGGCAGGACCATGTCGCCCAGATTATCACCTTCGGTACACTGGGTGCCAGAGCCGCTCTCCGGGATGTGGGCAGGGCTCTGGGCATGACCTACAGCGACGTTGACCGTGTTGCCCGGCTAGTTCCCTTTTCACCCAACATGACCCTGGACAGGGCGCTGGCTGAGAATAACGAGTTGCGTGTCATTTACCAGCAGGATGCCGCCATCCGCAACCTGGTTGACTCGGCGAAAAAGATAGAGGGCATCTCCCGCCATGCCAGTACCCACGCCGCCGGCGTGGTCATATCCAGAGAGCCGCTGACCAGGCACGTCCCGTTACAGCGGGTGAGCCGGGGCAACAATGAGGCAACGGTAATGACCCAGTTCACCATGGAGGATATTGCCCGCATCGGGCTGCTCAAGATGGACTTCCTCGGTCTGGCTAACCTCACCATCCTGGGCAAGGCAAAGCAGATTATCCGTGACCACCGGGGTCTTGACATAGATTTATACCGCCTGCCGGTGGATGACGCCCGGACATTCGCCCTGCTGTCATCCGGGGAGACCGCCGGCGTCTTTCAGCTGGAGGGGGCTGGCATGCGCCGCTATATCAAGGAGTTGAAGCCCACGTCATTCAGCGATATCACGGCGATGATTGCCCTGTACCGCCCGGGGCCCATGGAGCATATCCCCACATATATAAAAGCCAAGCATGACCCATCTCTTATTAAGTACCCCCACCCGGCGCTGGCCAACATTCTTGAGGAGACGTACGGGGTTATTGTCTACCAGGAGCAGGTGCTGTTCATCGTCCGGGCGCTCGCCGGCTACAGCCTGGGGCAGGCGGATATCTTCCGCAAGGCAATGGGCAAGAAGATTGCCGAGGTGATGAAGAAGGAGAAGCGCAACTTCATGGCGGGCGCCAGGAAAAACGGCTTCTCCGAAGAGACCGCCGAGGCGGTCTTTGCCCTGATTGAGCCTTTTGCCGGATATGCCTTCAACAAGGCTCATGCCACCAGCTATGCCCTTATCGCCTACCAGACGGCGTATCTCAAGGCGAACTTCCCCGCGGAATATATGACCGCTTTCCTGATTACCCACACCGGGCAACTGGACAAGACCGCCAGCGCCATCGCCGAGTGCCGCCGCCTGGGTATAAACGTCCTGCCGCCGGACATAAACCGGAGCCAGGTGAGCTTTTCCATTGAGAAGGACAGCGGGGAGAATCCTGCCATCCGCTTCGGGCTGGCGGCAATCAAGAACGTGGGCACGGGGGCGATTGAGCCGGTAATCGCGGAGCGGGAGCAGAACGGCGAGTTCAAGTCCATTGAAGACCTGTGCCGCCGGGCTGACCTGCGTAATATGAACCGGCGGGTCATGGAGAGCCTGATTAAGACCGGTGCCCTGGACACGCTGGGAGACCGGGGTACCCTGCTTGCCAGTGTCAGCCGTATCCTTGCCCTGGCACAGCGGGAGCAGCGCCTGCGTGATACCGGACAGGCGACGATGTTTGACCTGTGGGGCGGGGCGGCACCGGTACCCCTTCCCGAGCTTGAACTGGTTCCGGCTGAAGTCGGCGACCGGGAGAAGGCTGCCTGGGAAAAAGAACTGCTAGGGGTGAGCTTTTCCGAGAAGCCGTTCAGCCCGGTAATTAACGGCGCCGAGGTCACCTTCTGCGGTCAGATTGATGCCGAGCTGGACGGTGAGAGCGTTGTCGTTGCCGGCAGGGTCATCTCGGCACGTAGCCTGCTGACCCGGGATGGCAAGACCTTCGCCAGCGCCATACTTGAGGACTTCAGCGGGCAGGTGGAGGTCATGGTCTGGCCCAGGGTATATGCTGAGACCGCCGACCTCTGGCAGGAGGGCGGTGAGGTCGTGGTGCAGGGCAAGGTCAGGGTGAAAGAAGACCGGGTGCAGCTGAGCTGTGATGCGGCGCACCGCTACCAGCCGGAGGTGGCTGCGTCTGAGCCGCAGGCTGCCGCCCCGGTGACGGTGCCGGTTGAGGCAGCACCTCCCCCCGCACGCCAGCTGGTAATCAGCCTTACCCAGACCGGTGATGAGGCCGGTGATGTCGCTGCCCTGCACCGTCTGGTGGCGGCACTCCAGGAGTTCCCCGGGAGGGATGAGGTAAGCCTGTGCATTACCAGCGAGGACAGGGTTATCCACCTCAAGCTGGCTAACATACATGTTGGCTACTGCCCGGAGCTCAACGGGCAGCTGGCGGCGATGGTGGGTGAAGAAAACCTGAAACTTGAGGTGGTATGATGCCTCCAAGTGACAGAGCCGAGGGACACCGGAAAAGGCTGCGGGAGAAGTTCATCAGGTCGGGGTTTAAGGGCTTCCATGACTACGAGGTTGTTGAGCTGCTGCTGACCCTGGGCTCGCCCCGGAAGGACTGCAAGCAGCAGGCAAAAGAAGCTATAGCCAGGTTCAAGACCCTGCGCGGGGTGCTGGAGGCTTCCCCGGAGGAGCTGGAGCAGATTAGCGGCATCGGTCCCCATAATGTCTTTGGTCTCAAGCTGGTGCGGGAAGCCGCCCGGGAGTTCCTCAAGGAGGAGATTATTGACAGACCGGTCTACACCTCAGCCAGTGAGATTTTTGACTATCTCTACTGCTCAATGCGTGACCTGAAGAAGGAGGTCTTCAAGGTCATCTACCTGAACAGCCAGAACCAGATTATTGAGGCCGAAGACCTGGTAGAGGGCACTGTCAACGCCGGTGCTGTCTACCCGCGGGAAATCATGAGCGCCGCTATCAGGCATGGCGCTGCCTCGTTAATCTTCGTCCATAACCACCCCTCGGGCGACCCGAAACCGAGTGCCAGCGACCGGGCGCTGACCCGGGACCTGGTCTATGCTGGCTGCATCATGCAGGTAAAGATTCTGGACCATATTATAATCGGCGGTAACCGGTACTTCAGCTTCAATGGTGACGGGCTGATTGAGGAATACGAGCTGGACTTCTTAAACCTGCGAGCCAGGGGCACCGCCGAAGCCAGGCAGAATCGCTATAAAGCCCGGCTGTCTGCCCCCAGGCCGCCGTGGGCGGAAAACAAGAATATATCATAACCTTTCCCCTCTATTGTCGTTATGATTTATGAAGACAGGTTAATAGAGGAGGAAAGCTATGAAAAAGTCCATGGTTCTGTTGGTGGTGGCAGTGGCGGCTATAGGTCTTGTCGGCGGGTGTATCGGCGCAGCCAGCGCGCACACTGACCCGGGGAAGACAATAACAATCGGCGTGGGACAGGAATTTACAATCGCCCTTGATTCCAACCCCACTACCGGCTATAGCTGGCAGGAGAGCTTTGATGAGACCGCGCTTGAGCTTATAGAAAATACCTACGAGCAGGGTGAGGCGCCGGAGGGCATCGTTGGTGCCAGCGGCACCGAGTATTTTAAGTTCAGGGCGCTGAAGACGGGTGAGACAACGATAACCATGGCCTACCAGCAGCCGTGGGCTGGCGGCGGCGTGGGTGAGACGAAGGCCTTTATCATTGACATAAAGTAGCGTTATCTGGCTGAAGCCTCCAGGCGGAGGAGGTATTTTTTCATCTCCACGCCCCCGCTATAGCCACCGACCCTGCCACCGGCGGTCACTACCCGGTGGCAGGGTATTATTATCGGTAGCGGGTTCCCGGCGAGCGACTGCCCCACCGCCCGTGCGGCTCCCGGTCTTCCAATCTGCTGCGCTACCCAGCAGTAGCTCTTGGTCTCGCCGTAAGGGATTTGCCGGACAGTCTCCCATACCCGCCGCTGGAACTCAGTCGCTCCAGAGAGGTCAAGCTTGTCAGCAAAGGACATCCTTCTCCCGCCGAAGTAGGCTGTAAAGCGCGGCACAAGGTCACCAAAGAGGTCAGGCGAGCGGGCGGCATCTGTGCTGAGCAGCCGGCGGGCTGCGCCGGCGGAAGGCTGCGGCAGGATGACCCGCACCAGCCCCCGGGACGAGGCTAATACGGCTATCCAGCCTATACCGGTGTTAAAACTGACGTATCCTAGCTCCGCAGCCACTGGCATCTCAGTTTAGCCTTTCCCGAAAAGCCGCTTCCACCACGGCTGGCGGGCAGATGTGAGCAGGTTCACCTGGCTCTCCAGGCTCCGGATACGCTCGGTGGCGGCACCGAGCTGGGCAGCCAGCGCCAGGTTTTTCTCCTGTAGCTCCCGGATAATGTCCATGACCTGGACAGAGGTCTGGACAGAGGTGCTGACAGGAGGTTGACCAGTGGACTGACCAGGGTAATGTCCATGGGTATTGTCCACGGGTTCCGGCTTGCGGAGGCTGGCGGGCAGGTTAAAGATGCGGTACTCCTCGCCGAACTGCCCCGGCACCAGCCTCGCCTGAATCTTGCCCGATTTGATGAACCGCCTCACCGTCCGGGGTGACACTCCCAGCGACCTGGCGGCTTGAGCTATGGACAACCCCTGCCCTGACATGGCTAATGACAGTCTATAGTCATGTCAGGGCTTTTGTCAAGGGGGCGGGGAGAGGTTTGTTGGAAGAGGACTTCGCCCTCTTAAACACCCGGCACTCTTTTTTCAAAAGTAATTCTGAGGAGTCCACCGTGGACGGGCGACGGAGAATCTGGGTTGGTGAGGCCTTTCGCCATGCTCAGGATTACAATAAAAAGGCACTTTTAGTGCAAAGCTTTCCCTGAAGGAGAGGGGGACTTGAGGGGGTGAGGGTGGAAAAAACTAGTGAATGATTTTGACAGGTATGATAAAATAGTTTTGCACAGGAGTGTAGCTCAGTTGGAAGAGCAGCGGTCTCCAAAACCGCAGGTCGCGGGTTCGAACCCTGCCACTCCTGCCATTTTAACGCCGAGGTGGTGGAAGCTGGTAGACACGCCATCTTGAGGGGGTGGTGAGCGTAAGCTCGTCGGAGTTCAAATCTCCGCCTCGGCACCATA
>CAYUBP010000101.1:0-6038 GCA_964443115.1 uncultured Dehalococcoidales bacterium
CATGCCGACTATACTGCTTTTATGAAGTACGGCGGGTTCAATGACTTCCGGGGCGGGGGCAGGTTTTCGGGCAGGATTACGGCGTCTTATGTCATGGCGGGAGCTGTTGCCCGGAAGCTGCTGGGTCTCACCGGTATTGAGGTGCTGGCCCATACCGTCCAGATAGGCAGCATCAAGGCCGGGCAAAAGCTGTTGGACGAGGTGAGAAAGAATGCTGATGCCAGCCCGCTGAGGTGCGCTGACCCGGAAGCCGCCGGCGAGATGACGAAGCTGATTGAACGGGTCAAAGAAGAAGGCGATAGTGTCGGCGGTATTATTGAGGGGCTTGCCCTTAACGTGCCGGCTGGCCTGGGGGAGCCGGTCTGCGACACGCTGGAGGGGGAGCTGGCTAAAGCCCTTTTCGCCATACCGGCGGTCAAGGGGGTTGAGTTCGGCGCCGGATTTTCGGCTGCCGGTAAGAGGGGCTCGGAGAATAACGACCCGTTTGCCGTAAGCGATGGCAGGATAGTTACCGTAACCAATAACGCCGGCGGCGTCCTTGGCGGCATAAGCACCGGTATGCCCCTTGTAGTGCGGGTGGCGGTCAAGCCGACCGCATCCATCGCCAAGAGCCAGCAGACAGTGAATATTGAGACCCTGCAGCCTGTCTCCCTGGTGGTGAAGGGGAGGCATGACGTCTGCATCGTTCCCCGGGCTGTGCCGGTGGTTGAAGCCATGATGGCGATAACCCTCTGCGATTTTGCGCTGAGAGCCCAACTGCTGCCGAGAGTGATAAAGGAGTCCCGCTAGGCTCAGTGAGAGGCAGTAGCTTTACATAAAGAATGGAGCTATTAAATAGAGCACGATATTGGTTATGCCGTGAGCCAGAGCCACTCCCAGTATGGAACCGGTCTTTTGCACCACCCAGCCGAAGAAGAGAGCTACAGCGAAAACAAAAACGAGGTCAAGCCAGGAAAAGAAGCCCATGTGCAGGGTGGCGAAGAGAAGGCTAACATAAATTACCCCCCAGCCGTTGAATGCGTCGGCGGCACTGCGCTGGAGCACGCCGCGGAAGATAAACTCCTCTCCAAAGCCGACAAATACCAGCAGCATTACTGCTGGCAGCCATGCGGACTGCCAGCTAAGCTCAGCTATCATCGGCTCCGGGGCCAGTATAAGGTACTCGGTGACCCCGAAGACAACCCCGGTTAGCGCCAGCGCTAGCTGCACTGGCAGACGTCTCGCCGTCAGCCCTACATCATCCCTCATGTATCCTGAAATACGCATAACTATGAACGCCCCGGCTATCAGGGGGACGTAGATTATGGGGTACCACCATACCTGAGAAATGTCAACCAGTGGCATTGACACGCTTATTATTCGGACCAGAGGCACCATGGTCAGGGACAGAAGCAGGCGCCGGTGCAGGTAATCAGCAGCTATTGCCTGGTGGATTATGAGCACAACCAGTGTGGCAATATGACAGGCTACCCCCCACAGGGGGTGGGCGCCGACGGTGACTGCCTCGGCTAAAGCAACTGCCACCAGATAGACTAAGGCTTCTACCATTATCGTGCCTCTGGGCGACAGAGTAGCACAAGTAGTGTCTGCTGTCAACAAACTGGGTGGTTAAGGGTGCTGGGGGTGTGATTAGACCGGCTAGTGCTGGCACCTGGGGCAGAAATATGTGCCCCGGTTACGGATGGCGAGCCTCTGGACAGGAGTGCCGCAGACGGGGCATGGTTTCCCGCCGCGGTGGGCGACCTGGAACCGGGAATGGGCGGTACCTCTTGTGCCATCAGGGCGAAAGTAGGTCTCGGTGCTGGCGCCTTTATTGCTGATGCCGGATAGCAGCACCTGCCTGATGGCATCATAAAGGCGGGTGGTCTCTTCAGTAGATAGGCTATTGCTGGGCCTTAGAGGGTGTATTCCCGCGGCAAAGAGGGCTTCATCGGCATACATATTGCCGACACCGGCAACCAGGGTCTGGTCAAGGAGGACGGGCTTTATCGGCGCCGTGCGCTTCGCCAGCCGCCGGGCGAAGACCTCCGGGGTGAAGCCCGGCTCCAGCGCCTCAGGACCCAGTTTGCTCAGCATACCCCCGTCCTTCACCAACCATATTTTGCCGAACTTGCGCGGGTCACGGAAAAATATGCTGCCGTTATCAAGGTGAATTACGGCGCGGGTAAAGCGGTCTGGCGGCCTCAGCCATAGTGTACCGCTCATCTTCAGGTGGATAATCATGAGGTCGCCGCTATCCAGGCTAAAGATAAGGTATTTGCCCCGCCGGGATAGCCCTGTTATCGTTTGCCCGGGCAGACGTGAGCGGAGCTCCTCCACTGAAGGGTAGCGCACAATCTTTTCCCAGAGCAGGTCAACACCGGTTATCTGCCGCCCGACGACATGCGGAGCAAGCTCGTTCTTTATCGTCTCTACTTCAGGGAGTTCAGGCATCGTTTATTTCCTGTACATGCAAAATTCCAACCTCACCCTTCTTAAACATCCCTGAGTCACTCTCGTCTAGAGGCGTCTAAGAGGGGCGTAGCCCCTCTTTTATTTACTCCCCCCTTCCCTTAGTAAGAGTTTTGCCCTAAAAGTGCCTTTTATCGTCATCCTGAGCATGGCGAAAGGCCTCACCACCCCAGATTCTTCGTCGCTTCGCTCCTCAGAATGACTTTTGAGGCAACCTCCTTGGTAAGGGAAGAGGGCTAGGGGGATAGGTTATCATAATCACTCCATCTCTCCCCAGTTAGAGCCGGTCTTGATGTCCACCTTTAGCGGGATGCTGAGCTCCAGAGCCGAGGACATCACCCGTGGGACCAGCTCGTTCATTATCTCCAGTTCGGGCTCAGGCACCTCAAAGATAAGCTCATCGTGAACCTGGAGCAGCATCTTGCTGCTGAGACCCTTCTTAGTCATCTCCTGTTCCAGGTTGACCATGGCTATCTTGATAATGTCTGCCGAGGTGCCCTGCACCGGCATGTTTATCGCCATGCGCTCGGCAGCTTCCCGAAGCATGCGGTTGGATGAGTGGATTTCAGGGATAGACCGCCTCCTGCTCAGAATGGTCTGGACGTAGCCCAGCTCCCGAGCCTGTTTCTTAACCGAATCTAAATAGTGCCTGACTCCGGGGTATCTTTCAAAATACGAGGTGATAAACCGGGCGGCTTCCTCCCGCGATAGGTCAGTCGCCTGTTCCAGACCGAACTCGCTCATGCCGTATATAACGCCGAAATTGACCGTCTTTGCCACCCGGCGCATGTCAGGGGTCACTTCTATCGGGCTGACACCGAAGACCTGGGCGGCGGTGGCGGCATGGATATCCTCGCCACGCCTGAAAGCACTGAGCAGGCTCTCGTCCTGGGAGAGGTGAGCCAGTGCCCGAAGGTCAATCTGCGAGTAGTCCCCGGCAAGGAGGCGTGAGCCGGATGGAGCAATAAAGGCTTGCCTCACCTGTTTGCCAATCTCGCTGCGCACCGGGATATTTTGCAGGTTGGGGTCGCTGGATGAGAGTCTGCCGGTAGCCGTCCGAGTCTGGTTGAAGCTGGTGTGCAGCCGGCCTGTCCCGTGGTTCATCAGACTGGGCAGGGCATCAATATAGGTGGACTTGAGCTTGGCCAGCTGGCGGTACTCCAGTATAGACTGTATTACCGGGTGGGCGCTGCGGAGCTCCTCCAGGACTGCGGCGTCAGTTGAGTAGCCGCTCTTGGTCTTACGGGGCTTGGGCAGTCCCAGTTCAGAGAATAGCATCATACCAAGCTGCCGCGGCGAGTTTATATTGAACTGGTGCCCCACCATGTTGTATATATCCGCCTCCAGCCCGAGCAGTTGCTGACCGAGCCGGTGGGACATCTTCCGTAACAGCCCGGTATCCAGGGCGATGCCGTTCCTCTCCATGTGGACAAGCACCGGCATCAGGGGCATTTCCACATCAGTAAATAGCTGCCACAGCCCTTTCTGGCGAAGCTCATCATCAAGCAGTCCGGTAAGCTGCCCGGTAATATCGGCGTCAGCGCCGGCGTATTCTGCCGCCCGCTTTATCTCAACCTGGGACATGGGAATCTGCTTTGCCCCGGAGCCGATAAGCTCGGTAATCGCCGTCATTTCGATGCCAAGCTTATTGAAAGCCAGGGCTTTCAGCGCCAGCGATTTCTCTCCCAGCAGGTAGGCGGCGAGCATGGTGTCAAAGGAGACATTGGCTACTGCTATCCCATGCTCCGCCATCACGGTCATATCGTACTTGCCATTATGGGTGAGCTTGGCTGTCGTTGGGTCTTCCATGGGTCTTTTCAGCCGCTCAATGACTAACTTGAGGGGTAGCTGCTCTACCTGTCCCCAGCCGACATGACCGACCGGTATGTAGTAAGCCTCACCGGGGGACAAGGACAGGGAGATGCCTACCAGCTGAGCTTGCATGGCGTTCTGGCTGGTCGTCTCGGTGTCAAAGGCAAATGACTTTGATGCCGACAGGCGGCTTACAAGGTTATCAATGTCTGAGGTGGTGGTTATGACGTGATAATCTCTCCGTGGCGGTGTGGTTTTAACCTGCGTTAGTGATTCCGGGGGCGGCTCTATGTCTGGCAGTCTTGGTAGGAGGCTGTAGAACTCCAGCTCACGGAAGAGCGCCGTGACCTGTTGGCGGTCATACTGGCTAACCCGGCACCTGTCCAGGTCAAGGTTAACCGGGACCCGGGTAACAATCGTGGCAAGCTCCAGGCTCTGGTGCGCCATGGATTCATTGTCCCGTAACAGGTCACGAAGCCTGGGCGGTGTCACCTCGTCAATGCGGGTATAAATCCCGTTAATGCTGCCGAACTGCTGGATGAGCTTTGCTGCTGTCTTCTCGCCGATGCCGTGGACGCCGGGAATATTATCCGAGGCGTCGCCCTTTAGCGCCTTGTAGTCTGCAATCTGCGCCGGACTTATGCCATACTTCTCAGCTACCGCGGCTTCGTCGTAGAGGGTGGTGTCGCTGAAGCTGCGCCTTGGCTTCGGGTAGAGCACCCTCACCCGCGGCGAGACTAGCTGCATGGCGTCGGCATCGCCGGTTACGATGATGGTGTCAATATCCCGCTGGCTTGCCTGGAGGCTCAATGTGCCCAAGATGTCATCGGCTTCATAGCCCTCAAGCTCGTAGGTGGGGATATGGAAGGCTTCAACCATCTGCCTTACCCGCCCCAGTTGCCCGACAAGCTCCTGGGGTGTCTCCGGGCGCTGGGCTTTATAGCCATCAAAGAGCTTGTGCCTGAAAGTAGGGGCTTTAAGGTCAAAGGCAACGGCGAAATGGGTGGGCTTCAGCTCATTGATGACTTTAAGCAGCATCAGGGCGAAGCCATAGACGGCGCTCACCACCTCTCCGGTCTTGCTCACTGTCAGCGGCTTTGTGGCTTCAAAGGCATGGAAAGCCCGGTGCACGATGGCGTTGCCGTCAAAAAGTACCAGAAGCGGCTTATTCACAGGACTATTATATCAGACCTTCGGTCAATGAACCTATTCTCCTCTTAGCCAGGGGGTCAAAGAGGGGGCTTTATCCCCCTCTTAAGATAAAGGGGATAGGATTATAGACCTTTCCCGGGCACTATGTGTTATAATATTGGTGGTCAAGTAGACCGGGTGACCGCCCGCCTCTGGCGGGAGGAAAGTCCGAGCTCCGCCGGGCAGGGTGCTGGGTAACACCCAGGAGGGGCGACCCTACGGAAAGTGCCACAGAAACACACCGCCCGCCTCCGGCGGGTAAGGGTGAAATGGTGAGGTAAGAGCTCACCGGCGGCTGGGTGACCAGCCGGCCGGGTAAACCCCACCCGGAGCAAGACCAAATAGAGGGACATAAGGATGCCCGGTCTGTCCCCGGGTTGGTCGCTTGACCCTTCCGGTAACGGAAGGGCTAGATAGATGGTCACCGTCCCGAGCAATCGGGATACAGAACTCGGCTTACAGGTCTGCTTGACCGTACTGGTGCGGGCTCGTAGCTCAGAGGCAGAGCGGGCGGCTCATAACCGCTTGGTCGCAGGTTCGATCCCTGGCGAGCCCACCACTTGTTAATTTCACAGATAGAGCGG